>JBDTHH010000518.1:0-6227 GCA_039937055.1 Ktedonobacteraceae bacterium
TCGATGGCAACCAGTATCTTAATCGCTCTGGCCCCCGCCTGGTAGAATCCGCCGAGTTACTGGCACGTGTCTTCTGGGGCCAACTGCCAGGGATTGAGGTCGATGCACACGGATGGCGACACATTCCATAGCATGGCTTCAGTCCAATGAACTCTATAGTGCTCCGTCAAGTGAAGCTTGACAGAGGGATAGACATGAAGTTACGCCGAATCGAGCGGCGAATCCGTACGACTGGTCTCCCCTTCACTCATGCATCCACATCACCGTCGCTGAACATTCATTGCCGGGCCAGTACTATCTGCTCCCATGGCGTCCTGCTCCCCTCCAACCATGCCGCCTGGAAGAACTCTTTGCTCAAACTTTCACGAGCAGCAGTCAGTGACTGTATGTAGGTCGTGCGATAGACAGGCGGCATGGGAGCCACAATCGCAGCGCGAATGGTTGCGGCGGTTCCCCACATCTGCACCGCCTGGCTCAGCGCTCCCTGGGCCGCCAGAATCTCCCCGCATCCTTCCAGGATAGTGGCGGCACTTTCACGCGCCCCTATCGCCCGGAGGAGTTCCCAGCCCTCCTCATAGAAGGACTGCGCACCCTCGTGTTCATCCTGGTTGGAGGCGAGGCGAGCGAGGGAGATGAGCGCCTCGGCGCTGCCAGAACGTTCGCCTACCGCCTTGAAAATCGTGAGGCTTTCCTCCAACATTGCACGCGCGCGCTCGTCTTCTCCTTCAACGCCTGAGATCTGGCCCAACAGGTTGAGCGTATACGCGATGAGCCGCCGGTTGCCCACCGAGCGGAAGAGAGCGAGACTCTCCTCTGCCAGCGAGCGCGCCTGTGTGCGATCGCCGCGCGCAAGAAAGCCCGCACGAGCCAGGTGGTAGAGCGGGTAGGCAGCGCTGTACTGTTCGCCTTGCGCTCGATAAAATATCAGATTTTGTTCAAGGAGCGCATGCGCGCGATCGTAGTCGCACTGCGCGATAGCGACCTGGGCCAGCGCCTCGCGCGTCGAAGCTGCCCGGTGCAGGTCCCGGCTCTCCCGGTAGATAGCTAAAGCTTCTTCGAGCAGGCGGCGGGCGACTTTGTAGCTATTTTTCACGATAGCGAGGCTGCCCTGCAAGCTCAGGATATGCGCCATCCCCGCTGTATCTCCGCCTTCACGAAACAGGAGCTGACTCTCGCGCAGAAACGCCTCCGCGCGCGTGTGATCATCTTGCATGAGTGCCAGAAATCCCGCCCCATGCAGCGCCTGGGCGCGCACCACTGGCTCAACGTCTCGACCAGACGCCAGCCCACGTTCCAGGAAGGCCAGTCCTTCATTGATGTAGCCACGGATCTCCCAGAACCCCATCAGCGCCGTACAGAGCCGGAGCGCCTGCTCCCCTCGTCCTGGCTCCAACCCGGTTCCTTCCAGTGTCCACGCCAGGGCTGAGCGCACGTTTTCATACTCGTGATCCAACTGATCCAGCCAGTGGACCTGTTCCGCCCCTGAAAGCAGGGGCGCGACCCGCTCTACCCAGGCGAGAAAGTATGCCGCATGGGCCGCTCGCGTGTCCGCCAGTTCTCCCGCTTCGGAGAGGCACTCTGCGGCATACTCGCGCAAGGTCTGCAACAGCCAGAAGCGCACCTCGTCCTTCTCGCGTTCCTGCCGCTGCAGCATGCTCTGATCGACCAACGCCTCAAGCACTACCGAGACACTCTCATCTAGCCCACCAGCAGCGGCACACACCTGTTCAGCAGCCTCCAACGTCGCTCCACTTGCGCACACAGCCAGTCTGCGAAATACACGCTGCTCGGTAGTTCCCAGTAGCTCATAGCTCCAGGCAATGGCGCCCTGCAAGGTCTGCTGGCGCACAGGGACATCCTGTGCCTTCCCCTGCAAAATAGCCAGTCCCTGTTCTAGACGAGCGAGTAAGGTCTGGGGAGAGAAATGCCGCGTACGCGCCGCTGCCAGTTCAATAGCCAGAGGAATCCCATCCAGGCGAGCACAGATGCCGGCGACGGCAGCCGCGTTGGCAGCAGTCAACTGAAAAGCTGGCACAACCGCCTGGGCGCGTTGTACAAAAAGCCTGACCGCCGCAGAGCGCGCCAGCGCTTCCACATCGGGGATCAGCCTGGGCGCGGGCAGGGGCAATGGAGCTACCTCGAAGAGGTGCTCAGCTTGCAGGTGGAGCATGGCCCGACTGGTGACCAGGATCTTCAGCATCGGGCAATCAGCCAGCAGGTCAGCGATCAGCAGGCGAGCAGGAAGGATCTGCTCAAAGTTGTCCAGCACCAGCAAGAGCGACCGTTCGCGCACACTCGCTTTCACCTGTGCCAACAGAGGGATACCCTTTTCTTCCTGAACATCCAGCGCCTGAGCAATGGCTGGCAGCACCTCACCGGTATGACTGACCCGTTCCAGCGCCACAAAGCAGATGCCATCTGCGAACAGGTCGGTGAGCGCCGTCGCTATCTGCAATGCCAGGCGCGTCTTCCCCACCCCCGCTGTCCCGATGAGAGTGAGCAGGCGCACATCCGCCCGGCGCAGTTGTTCGCTGATAGCAGCGCACTCTTGCTCGCGTCCAACGAACGAAGTGGACTGAGACGGGATAGTGGAACGAGGGAGCTGGGATCGCGAGGCCGAAAGGGGCGGGAAATCAGCGGGTACCCCTGGAATGAGCAGGTGGAAGAGCCGGCTCTGCCCCACAATATCTTTGAGCCGGTATTCCCCAAGATCGTGCAGGCAAACCCCTTCAGGCAGGTCGGAGGCAATCAAATCACACGTTGCCTGGGAGAGCAGCACCTGCCCGCCATGCGCCGCACTCATGATGCGCGCCGCGCGATGGACATCCAGGCCGATGTATCCCTCTTCCGTCGATTGCGGTTCGCCGGTATGTAGCCCCATGCGCACGCGGACGCTGACCCCAACAGGCCAGCGAGCACTGAAAAGGGCTTGCTGGGCGGCAGTCGCCGCCGAGACCGCATCTGCGGCACGCTCAAAAACTACAAAGAAGGCATCGCCCTGGGTATCAACCTCGTGACCATTCCGCCGCTGAAACGCCGTACGCAGTAAGCGCCGGCACTCGCGCAGCAGGTCAGCATAGCGACTGCCCAGTTGCTGGAGCAAGCGCGTGGAGCCTTCAATGTCGGTGAAGAGCAGCGTCAATGTCCCGGTCGGAAGCGGGCGCACAGTATTCCTCCTCGCGGCGTATCTGGGGTAGAGAACCATATGCCTCTACCTCTATAACGATGATATCACACGAGAGGCGCGCCCGGTCTCCTCTTCTGTTAAATTTGGTCATCACGTTGCACACCCGGCACTCAAGAGAACAGTATTCCTACAGCACCATGGTCTCCTGTGCAGAGCGGGTAAATGTGCGCGCGGGATCAAAGGTGCGCAGGTCCAGTGCATGCATATTGAACGGCGCGGGTAAACGCACCTGCCCATCTTCAACATCTCCCGCGAGCAGCGCTTCAACGAGCACGGCAGTGATGGGCGCGTGCATCAGGCCATGGCCGGAGAAACCCACGGCATGCAGCAAGTTTTCCAGGTTGCTATCAAAGCCGATCAAAGGATTGGCATCGGGCGTCGTGCCATAGAAGCCACTCGTCGTGGCCGTTAAGCCACCGGACTCGGCCAGAATGGGCGAGAAATCCAGCATCTGCTCAAGCAGGGCATATCCATAATTATCTATGCCATAGGTATGCTGAAAAGGCGGGTCGATGCGGTCCTGGTCCGCATCGCTAAAAGTGTGTTCAGGCTCGGTCTCGTGGCCCCAGGCGCAGAGGAGCAGCTCGCCTTCGGGACGGGAATGGGCGCCACGGCCGCTGCCAACCCCATAAATCGTCATCGGCAAATGCTGCCACTCCTCGCGACTCGTCACGGGCCTGTGCGGCTTCAGAAAATACAGATAGCGTTTGAGCGGCGCAACCGCCAAGGGCATGCCGCCCAGGCGCCGGCTCACGCGCGCCGCCCAGGCATTCGTCACATTGACGAACCAGTCGGCCTCGATAGAATCTTGTGTCGTCTCAAGAGCCACAATCCTCCCGGAACGCAGGGTCGCGCCGATGACTTCCGTGTCCTGTATGATGCTGACGCCCAGTTCCTGGGCGCGCCGGAAGCCCTCGGTATAGATCATCTGCGGGTAGAGAAAGCCATCGGTTGGCCCCCATGTGGCTCCTATCAGGCGACTGGCTTCGAGATGCGGCCAGCGCGCATGTACCTGCTGCGGTGTCAGGATCTCAACAGGCTCACCCAACCGCTGCTGCATCGTCGCTAATGTCTGTGCCATATGCCATACTTGCGCTGCCTCCCTACGCCGCGCCGGCTTCCAGGCTGGAGCCGCCTGCTCAGGATCTTCGTACAGGAAGAGATAGCCATTCTGCTTGATGACTGGCTGCCTCCGCTCGACAGGAGTTGCCAGCAACTCGTGAAACTGCGTATACCACCATTTAGCATATTGCATGCCAATCACAGTCTCTTCAACGCTGAATTGGGCGCGAATGCCAGCCGCCGAGCGACTCGACGACCCATTGCCGATCCTGGCTTTCTCAAGCACCGTCACCCTGAAACCACGCTCGGCCAATCGTACCGCGGTTACAGCCCCCGATGAGCCACCCCCAACCAGGACGACATGGTCTGTAGACCTGTGGCGCGCAGGAGAAATGTGGCTCACGGCGTACTCCTTTCCCGGTAGTGTTCACGCCTCGACCGCTTCCAATCGAGGCGTGAACCTTCGTTCTGAAAATTCGAGGTAACCCATGTTCATTGGCTAGAGAGCAGTGCTGTCGTCTTCCGCACCTCAAGCCGCCGAACCAGCGCCTGCGTGGAAACTAGCCGCGACTAGGGAGTTGCTGCAATGACCAGCTATTGCCATCGGGATCACGGAAGTACACAAAAGACCCCCAGGGCTGCACATCGATCTCACTGGCGTCAACACCTCGTTTGAGCAGTTCCTCGCGAACGGCTTTCACGTCCGAGATCACCATGAGAAGCCCTTCGAGCGATCCAGGTCGCATGGTGGTGATGCCTACACCCATCACAATCGAGCAAGCCGAACCAGGCGGGGTTAACTGGACAAAGCGCAGATCCTCCCTGACCTGTTGGTCGAAGTCAGCGTGAAAGTCGAGCTTCTCGGTATAAAAAGCCTTGGCGCGATCAACGTCTGTGACGGGTACTGCGACCAGTTCGAGTTTCATCTGCATGTTATCCATCGTTGCTTTCCTCTTTCTTTGTGTTTGACTGTTCTTCTGCTTCAAGTATATGCTGGAAGGAGGACAGAACCGACCCTCGTTTCAGAGAATATTCTTAGAAGAGGTCTGCCACGGTCTGTAAATTATACCATCTCATCACTCTGGTGTTCAGCGTACGAAATCAGACAGGTGCTGATTAATCTCTTGAACGACGCCATCAAGTATTCTCCCCAGGCGGATACCGTGCTGGTCCGTGTCACGAAAGATCGGCATACGGTCCTTGTGAGCATCCAGGATTTTAGCATTGGGATTGCCAAAGAGCATCAACACAAGATTAGGGAACGGCGTGATGCTTGACCCATCAAGAGCACCCTGGCCCGACGTTCGGGCACGCAAGCTGTCATTACCAGGTGCTCGCTTCCTTGAAGAGTGCAGAGGCCAGTAGGGCAGTGCGCGTAGCAATCTCTTCAGGCGTGTAGGGCCGCCCATGCTCAAGCCACCAGGTGATGGCTTCTACAAACATCGTGGACACCAGGTCTGGCACAAACTCATCGGAGAAGGTGTGGACGACCAGCGAGCTTGCGTCTGGTCCGTGAGGCAGGCGCCCACGCTCTTTGACCAGGCCGGCCAGAGACGCACGCATCTTCATGACAAACCAGGGACTGCCTTTTCTGCCAAGCAGCGCGCGATAGAGCCGTTCGTATTCCGCAATATGCTCGAAGAACGTGACCCAGATCAATGGCGGATGTTCTCGCCCCAGATCTGCGACTGCGTTCAGCAAGGCGCTCATGGCCTCCTCAAAGATCTGCTCCACCAGGTCGTATTTATCCTGATAATTGCGATAGAACGCGGCCCGGCTCACCAGTGCGCGCGAGGTCAACTCGCCGACAGTGAGCGCCTCGAAACCCCGCTCCTCGATCAGCTCAATTAACGCCTCCCGCAGCAGTTTCTGTGTGCGTCTCACGCGTACATTGCTTACCGATTGAGTCATTTCGCACTCCCTGTCTCATCTGAGACACATTTTCCTGATTGATCCTTGTTTTTCCGCACGCGTCCGG
>JBDTHH010000519.1:0-12727 GCA_039937055.1 Ktedonobacteraceae bacterium
CCCACCATGAAGCTGACCGGCCCTGTCAAGGTCGTGCAGGTCCCGGTCCCCGGTCAGCCCGGCCGCTTTGTGACGGGTCTGCTGCCTGTTAATGCGTCTTCATCCACCACGCAGATTCAGGCCCCGGCCGAGAGGAAGCCGGCGGGGAAACTTACGAAGATCGTAGGCATGGCTATTGTGTTGATGCTGCTCCTGGCTGCTTCCGGCGGGATCTTGTGGCTGCGCATGCATCCCGCACCTACTGCCAAGACGCCGCCGGGACAGACAATCACGAACGCGCCCAATCCAATGGTCGCGGCGACCAACCAGGCGAATGCCACAGCCCAGGCGAATATCATCCTCTCCGATGCCCTGGACCATAACTTGCACAACTGGCCCACAACTCCCACCAATGAGTACGCGTTTACCGGTGGCGCCTACCACATTACCGATCGCGGGAATAACGGTATCGCTGTGGTCCTGCAAGCGCAACCCTTTACCGGGCCGCTGGCCTACTCGTTGACGATGCAGGAGATTCAAGGAAACGATGCCTCCGTCAACAACTCGTTCGGCATGATTCTACGCTTCAGCCAGCACCCAAAGGGCGGCACCACTGTCACCACCTTCTATAGCTTTGAAGTGGTAAACATGAAGGGTGGCCAGTACCGCTTCTATAAGTATGACGACAGCAAAGGCACCGCGAACGCGTGGTCGCAGGTCTGGAGCCAGAACCTTGGCACTGAATTTCACCAGGGCCATGGAGCGAAAGCCATCAATGCCTTCAAGATCTATGCGAATGGTGGAGAATTCACATTTACCGTGAATGGGAAGCCGGTAGGCAAAGTCCACAACACTGCATTCCCCGATGGCACTGTAGGGATGCTGGTGAACCAGAACGGTACTGAAGTAGCCTTTCAAAATATGCTGATTACGCGTAGTTGAGGAATTGATGAACGCTGAATCTTTGATCGGAGTATCACTCGGAAGCTGTATGCTTCAACGCCTGCTGGGGCAGGGTGGCATGGGCGCGGTCTTTCTGGCCCAGCAGTCCCGCCCGCGCCGCCAGGTTGCTGTGAAGGTACTCTTTCCGGTAACATCGTTAAATCCCAACCAGCTCGCATCCTTCCTGGAACGCTTCCGGCGCGAGACAGATGCGGCGGCTTCGCTGCAGCATCCCAACATTATGCCGGTCCATGAATACGGCGAGCAGGGCGGCCTGGCCTACCTGGTGATGCCCTACATCGATGGTGGCACGCTGCGCGATGAACTGGAACGCGAGGGTGCGCTCCCTTTCCCGCGCGTTGTGCATTATCTTGAGCAGCTCGCGGCGGCGCTGGACTTTGCGCACGCGCGTGGCATCGTGCATCGCGATGTGAAACCGGCCAACATCTTGAAGACGGCCGAGGGTCGCCTGCTCCTGACGGATTTCGGCCTGGTGAAGATCCTGGCCGCAGAGCAATCGGCACAGGTGCGCCTGACCGGCGCGGGCGCCCCCATAGGTACTCCCGACTTTATGTCGCCCGAACAGGTGCTGGGCGAACAGGTCGATGGCCGCGCGGACCTCTATTCCCTCGGCATCATTCTGTACCAGATGGTGACCGGCGTCCTGCCCTTCCGCGGCGAAACTCCTATGCAGGTCGCGGCTCAGCATTTGCAGGTGCCGCCTCGCTCACCTCGCCTGCTGCGTGGGGACCTGCCGGTCGCGGCCGAGCAGGTACTGCTGCGCACGCTGGCAAAGCGCCCGGCCGACCGCTATATGCTCGCACAGGATATGGTCGCGGCATTTCGCGGCGCCCTGACCGCCGCTGGTATCAGCCTCGAAGCGTCCCAGGATGCTCCATCTCCTACAAACGAGCAGGCGGCCGGACGCATCTTTACCCGCCGTGGACTCTTTGATCCCGCGCGGCTCCCAGCGGCACCTGAGCCTTCACACGAAGATCAGAACCAGCAACCATCTCCTCTAAGAACCGCGGCATCGCCCGTGCTTCCCACCAGGCCTGGCGCGCGCCCCTCGGCATCTCTGTTGGGACCACGCCTGGGGAAGAAAGGTCTTTTGCGTCCGGCAGGTGAAACCGGGACAGCCTTGCCCGCAGCGCCCGGAGACCCGCATACACCCCTCCCGCTGGCACCAGCGGCGCTTCCGCCCACGTCATCCGGGCTGTTGAGCAATGCCAGGATGCCCACGTCCTTCAATGCTCCCTTGCTGCCAACAGGTGGGCTGCTGTCCACACCTTCAGAACCTGCCAGACCGGCGACCACCACAACCAGGATATTCTCTCCGTCCACGCTGCCAGGTAAGCTGGAAACACCTCCAGCGCCCGGCGCGGCTATGCCGGATGCGCCCGCTACACTGAACGATACTCAGAGCGCGTCACCGGCGATAGGACCCAAACCCACACGCCTCCTGTCATCCCTGGCAGGTAGACCGCAGGCGCCCGCTACGCTTCCCGCGCCTCCACAGCCGGGTAACGCTGACGCGAACACCGCCTCTATGATGACGGGCCAGCCTACCCCTACAGGTATGTTGCCGGCCTCTACAGGCATGCATATGACCTTTCCCGCCGGCGGCATGAATCCTACCGGCGCTCTGCCGGCCTTTGGCACGACCAGCACTCTCTCACTTACGGGCTACGGACAGGGTACAGCGACCGGCAATACCGTGAAGCTGACGGGACCAATGCGCGTGGTGCAGGTTCCCGTCGCAGGCCAGCCCGGCCGCTACCTCACCGGCCTGCTGCCTGTGCTCGGTGATGCCCCGAAACCGGCCCCGTCGGCGGAGGCGAAGCACCCCCCCCTGACGCAGGCCAGGAGTTTCGTGAATACGCGTCTGAGCAAACGCATGCAGGCGATGGCACTCATTGTCACCCTGCTACTGGTGCTTGTAAGCTCCGTAGGTATCTTCTGGTTCACACGCTCTCACTCCGGCACATCTCACACTGCCTCCAACTCGCATACGGCCGCAATGCCCAATATAAATGCGACGGCTACCAGGCAGGTGCAGGCGACCGCCGATGCCAATACGATCCTTTCAGATCCATTGAGCCAGAATATTCATAACTGGCCTGTCTCCACCAGCGGATCAAAGCTGTATGTCTTTGAGAACGGCGCCTATCATATCACCGATAACGATGCCAATAGCAGCGCCCCCGCGATTATGCTGGACGCGCCAGCTCCCATCATGAGCCAGCCCTTCACCTATAGCCTGACGATGGAAGAGATTAAAGGCAACGATTCCTCGATTAACAACCAGTTTGGCATGATTATACGCTACAGCACACAAGCCAAAAATGGGAAGACCATAACCCGTTTCTACACCTTTGAGATGGTCAATAAAAAGGGGGGCGAGTACCAGTTCTGGAAGTACGATGATACCTGGGCAACGAAGGCCACTCCCTGGACAGAGATCTGGCACCATCCCTTCGGCAAAGAGTTCCACCAGGGACAGGGGCCGGCTAAAGTGAATACCGTGAAGATTTTCGCGGATAGTTCCCACTTTACCCTCACCGTCAACGACAAACAGGTGGGAACCGTCAAGGAGAATTCGATCGCCAGTGGTGTGGTGGGGATGCTGGTCAATCTGAAAGGCACCGAAGTGGCTTTTACAGATCTACAACTTACGTATCATTGAGTGTATACTAGATAGGGTAACCTTTTGCGTTACCTGGTGGAGGCCCCTTTGACAAACATTTTAATCACCGTGATTCTGGTAGTCTCCGGTTTCCTGTGCATCCTGAATGCCGCGCTGGCTGTGGCTTTTCGCAAGAGACGTATCAGTGAAGTGCTTTCCTATGTCGCGGCTGGCTTGATTGAACTGGTGATCTTCGCGGCCGTGCTGGCCTTGCGCGTCGGTATCCTGAAATCCATTCCCTTTCACCTGCCGCCAGGGTTGAGCTTCAACCGCGCTGAGATTGGCGCCCCGCTCACTCTGGGCCTCGGCCTCTTCCCGGCCGCGTACTGGCACCGCACATCGTTGTCGCAACTGCGCGCCCGCATGGCCCGCGATGCCCAGGTGATGCACGAGCGAGATGGTGGCGTGCGCATCAAAACTCCGGGTGAGTGGATCAACTAAAGGAGATACCCCTGTTCTATCCTGGCGTGCTCTTGCCAGGTATCTTATGGCCCGATCCCGCGCATAGTGGCGCGGCTGGCAGCGAGAGCACAAGGAGAAAGTATGTTCACTATATATGGCCGTACCTTCAATTGGAGAGATGCCTGGCGTGTACGCATCCTGGCTTTAGGTTTTCTGGTCATCATCCTTGGCGTAGGCTCGCAGGTGCTGGTCAATGCTTTTGCGAGCGAGACCCAGCTCATCAACGTGAAGGTGACCGCCTACGCTAGTGAAGGCGTGATGGCCGATGGCAATTGGACTTATATGGGCGCCTGCGCGGTTCCGTCTGCCCAGTTTCCCTTCGGCACAATTATGGCGCTCTACAATGCTGATGGTACGTTCAATCGCCAATGCACGGCGGAAGATAACGCCGGCAACCTCGAATACGAGCACATCAGCCTGTCTATGCCCGGCGATAGGGCCGGGGCCGCCCTGTGGGGCGTGCATTACCTCCTGGCCCGCCTGCTTCGCATCGGCTGGGGTCCCGCCGGACCACCCCGCCCTTCCAACTCGCTGGCCCTGAAACTACAAGCCCCCGGCGCATCGCCAGCCTACGCGGGCCAGGGGAGCCAAAGACGAACTCTTACACGGGTCAAGGTCGCCGCCCACCACACTCCCATCCACTTCCAGATCCGTAGAACATCAGGACACAGATTGCCACCCACGTAGGACCACCCCATCTGATACGAAAGCTTCAAAACGTTTAGATAGAAGAAGCTCTGATCTGCATCCGTGCAGGCTAACGAATGATCAGGTTGCTCACAAAATAGCCGATGGCGAAGAAGAGGCCGAAGACCAGCAGGCCCACCAGCAGGAGGAGTGGGAAGAGCATGGACGATTTCTCAGGCTTTGCTTGTTCTCCCCCGCCGTATGCCGCCTGCCGCGCCGCCGCCAGCTTGAGCGAGACATCGGCCACGGTAGGAGCAGCGGGAGATGCCTCGGCTTGAGCAGCCGCGCGGTACGAACCGAGGCGGCGGCCAGCTTCTCCGCCGGTCGGGAGAGCCGAAACGAGCTTGCCTGTGCCGCCTCCGGGTGTCGCCGGTATCTGGGGCGGGGGAAACGGCTTGACGCGGACCAGCTCTTCAGACTTGTAGGAGCCAGGGCCACTCGTTGGCGCGAGGTCAGGGGGTTCGAGGATCTCCATGAGCATCTTTAGCTCGGAGGCCAGCGTTTCGGGGGTGGCAATATGTTGCGGGTGCTGGCGAATCACGACACGTGCGATCGTTTCGCATAGCTCCGGCGGGATATTGCGCATGAAGCGCAGACGCCCATCAGCGGGCGGGTCGACGGAGACCGCGTCCGGCTGGCGTCCGGCGAGCAACTGGTAGAGCAGGAGACCCACGGCGCGAGCATCATCCTCCCGCCGCGCCTCGGTCAGTTGGCCCCATGGGAGCTCCTGGCTGGAAACGACAGCGCCGTCGCCACCAACGATGCTCCAGCTATTGAAGTAATAGAGGTCACTTGGCAGGGCGAAATTATTGACGCGCACCAGGCCCTCCTGGCGATCATAGAGAAGCGCCGCCGGTGTGAGGTCACCATGACAGGCTCTGCGAGACGCAGCTCCCGCGTAGATAAGCGCCTGGCAGACCTGGTGGCCCACATTGGCGATATCGTAGGGAGAGAGATGGGCCTGGAGCAAGGCGCCGAAGCTGTCGCCCTCGACATACTCCTGGACGACATACAGAGTCTCGCCTTCGCTGACAACATCGTATAGGCCAACGATATTCGGATGAGAAAATTGCGCTGTCAAACGGATCGCTGACCTGTAAGCAGAGGAATGGGAAGGTGATACGGATTTTACCGCGACAGAGCGCTGCAAGACCTGGTCCACACCCTGGTAGACAGCGCAATTCTGTCCCTGCTGTATCAGGCGTCTCAGCAGGTAGCGCCTGTAAATGACCCTGCCTGTTTCCACAATGTATGCCTCTTTGATTTGATCTAAATATCTTGTAGAGCCAGTGTGACCGCGCCCACAATGTTTGCCTCTGTGCCAAGCTGCCCCTGCACGACGCGTAAATCCTGGCTAGCAGCGGGCAAGCACTGATCTTGAATGCATGCCTGCAAGGGAGCGATCAGCAGATCTCCTGCCTGTGCCACCGGGCCCCCCAGGATAATCATACCGGGGTTGACCAAATGGACGATATTTACCAGGGCTATTCCCAGGTAGGTATGGACATCATCTACGACGTGCCGCGCTACACTGTCGCCCGCCGCCGCCAGGCGAAATACCTGCTCGGCCGTGATGCGCTCGGCCCGGCCATCCGTGACCCGGCGAATAGCTGACTCTGTCTCAGGGTGCTCCACCGAAAGACCAATCATGGTGCGCACAATGGCCTGTGCCGAAGCAATGGCTTCCAGGTGCCCATAGCTACCACACGAACACTTCGGTCCCTGCTCCTTGACCAGGAGGTGGCCAATCTCGCCCGCCGCGTATGTCACGCCGTGGTAGATCCTGTCATTCACCACCAGCGCACCACCAATACCGCGTCCCAGGCCCACGTAGAACACTGAGCGCTCGCCCACGCCCGCGCCATAGTGCGTCTCGGCCAGCGCCGCCGCGTTCGCGTTGTTATCAATTATACAAGGTATATCAAGATGTTCCGTCAGGTGCTCCTGCAAGGGGAAGTTTTCCCACCCGTGGGCATGATGGAGCGTGCGCACGATGCCCCGCGACGCATCTACCTGCCCTCCGACCGCCACACCAACACGCAGGACACGTCCATCCTGGAGATGTTCGGGAGCCATCACATCGGCAAGCATACTATCCAATAATTGCAGAAGTGTCTGGGTATCAGGAACATACTCCAGCGGGCGACGTACCCGGCGCAGTATCTTTCCATCCAGGTCTGCCAGTGCCACCGATTGACGGCTGCCGCTGCCACTGATCTCAATTCCCACCACGTATCCCTGTGTTGCCAGCAGCTTCCCTGAGATACGCTGAGGTTGAGTGTCGAATTGCGCGGATGTTCCAAAAGTCCCTGAGGTGTGCTGTGTAGACACGATGAGCCTCCCTCTTGCGTAATGACAACGGGTATTACCAGATGCGCTCTACTGTGCGAACAGCCCACAAAGCAATGCGAGAAGACTATTCTGCGAGATTGTCTGAATAGGTCAGCGGCATCAGTATATCATATTGGAGTAGATACGCAAAGTGGAAGCGCCTTGATCTCAATCCGCGTAGGGGTGATGGCTTGCCTCGCCCGCGTCGGCCGACGCGGATTGAGAGTTGCATTGCGCGCGCGCTATCGTTACAATGAGGGTGGCACAAAAACGCATACACACATCCATTCTATACATACAGATGGAGACATACGATGGCAGCATCATCAAAAACAGAGGAACGTGTCTTTATCGGGCCGGGTCTCACTCCCTTGAAGCGTGTCGGCACCGTTCTGGGGCTGCTGGTCCTCATTGGCCTGGTGATCTGGATTGGCGTATACCAGCACGCGGCGGCGGGCGCGACTGTCGTGGGCAGCACCATCGTGGCGCTGGTCTTTATCTTCGGCTTTATTGTCTACCTGCGCATTGTGGCTCCTGTCCCCTTTACTATCACGCTGGGGCCGGAGTCCATCGTCAAACGCAGTCGTAAGGACGAGGTGATCGAGGTGCGCTGGGAGGACCTGACACGTGTCAAAGAGGAGTTTTTCCCTAACGGCAAGCGTATTGGCGTCGGCATCTATCGCACGCCGGCCTCGCCGCAACAAAAGGCGCGCGCGTGGGTCGTCTACCGCGACGATGTGACCGATATCGATGCACTGGCGGAGGCCTTGAAGCAGGCGATACCGGAGAAGTGCCAGTGGCAGAGCGAAGTTGTTCACGAATAGACGCCGGAGCCAGATGGTAGATTGACAAACAGGCTCGTTTTCTCGTACACTTTGTCTAGCAAAATGCGAATAAGCCTCCCTATTTCTGAGAAGGAGGGGCATGAGAGACGCGACCTGCCCAAACTGCAACGAGCCTCTTCCTGAATCCGCACGGCAATGTGCCGCCTGCGGCGAAACTCTGTCTCTTTCTGACAACCCGGCTACAGCCCCCGCTTCCATAGAAGAGGGTATAGAGGCAGGTGAGGACGAGGCGAATATCTCCACGGTCAAGTTGCCCCCACGCTTACGAGATCAGGCAAGGAAGCTCCAGCAGTCGCTGGTACGTGAGACCCCGCTCTTGATCGAGGATGCAGCCTCCCCTGATGGCCTGGCGAACGCCATCACTCAGAACCGGCTTCCCGTTGCTGATGTGCCACGCCAACAATTACGCACAACACCTGGCAGCGGCCCTTCCATGTCCCGGTACATCCAGGCGCGCACCACCGCCGCGCATTCCCTGCCGGCTCGCACCCGTAGTCCATACCATCTGGGGCCTGCCATGTTTTTCTGGCTGAGCGTTTTGCTGGTAGCTGCCCTGGTAGTGGGTGGACTCTTCGGGGTGGTCACAGCTCTGGGACGCGGCAACTCTGTACAATCGCCGCCTGACCACAGTCAGCCAACGCTGCAAATCACGCCCGCCGCCGTCGCGTTGGGCGCAACCATCACCTTGCGCGGCTCCAACTTTAGCCCGCGCAGCACTGTAGGCCTGTCACGCGATACAAACATCCCCGTCTTTGATACCGATATCAAGCATATCATCCAGGCCGATAGTACAGGTAGCTTTACCGATACCGTCACCGTGGCACCGGAATGGCAGCCAGGCACCCATGTGATCCATGTGGAGGATGCCACACTGCACAAAACTGCTGGCTTCACGCTCCTGGTGACCGGTCATGGTTCCTCGCTGCGCCCGCCGCACCTGGAGCTCTCAACACCTATGCTTGACCTGGGTTCGGGCGACCAGGCGACGAACAGTAGCCAGATTATTGTCATGAGTAACGCGGGCGGTGGGCAGATCACCTGGCAAACGAGCGCAACGCAGTCCTGGCTGATGGTCAGCCCCACCAGTGGTACCTTCTCAAACGGGCAGACTGTGCAGGTGACGGTGGCGGCGGATCGTTCAAATCTCAAACCGGGCGCCTATAGCGCCGCGGTGCTCTTCATAACAAGCGCGGGCCAGAGTAGCCTGTCTGCCAGGATGAAGGTTACCCCACTTGATCCGGGGCACGAGGCCGTCTTGCAACTGACCCCCGCTGTGTTCTCATTCACGGGCAGCGACGGCGGCGCGAATCCTCCTGCACAGGTGGTGACCGTCAGCAATCCAGGCGTGCGGCCGTTATCATGGCAGGCCTCTATCGCCTATCAGGCGGGCACTCCCGGCTGGCTTTCAGCCTACCCTCTCTCTGACACGCTGGCGAAAAATAGTAGCGAGCCTGTCACCATCAATGCGAATACGACCTCTCTGCTGCCGGGAACATATAGCGCGTATATCATCTTTAGCGCTACTGGCCCGCTGCCGGTCAAAGATAGCCCACAGAGCATCTTTATCAGTCTCACGGTCAATCCACAATGCATGTTGCAGGTTTCGCCTGGGAATCTGGCATTTACCGCCGTTTACTTGCAAGGTGGGCCACCATCAAAGGTGATCAACCTGGGTCTCTCGCAAGGCTGCACCACGCCTCTACGCTGGAGCGCCAGCAGCACGGTAAGATGGTTGAGTATCAGTCCCGCGAAAGCGGTCACGCCCACAGCGCCCTCTGTCAGCGTCAACATCGCCGGGCTGGCGCCTGGCTCGTACAGTGGCTCAATCGTCTTTAGCGCACTTAGCGGAACCCAGACCTTACCTGTGAGCCTGGCCATAGCCCGGCCAACGACGCCCATCATGGCGACGACACCCGCGACCTTAGGATTCCAGGGCGTGATCGGTCAGCCCGCACCCGCGCAGCAGCGCATCACTGTGACAAACAACGGTGGGGGCAACCTGGTATGGAGCGCCACCACGGCCACTACTATGGGTACCGGTTGGCTGGCCATTACCCCTGCCAGTGGCAGTCTGACCGCGCGTGCCTCCGCCACGTTGACGGTGACGGTGAGCATCCCACCCGGCCTACCAGCCAACACGTATACTGCCATGATAACTATCAGCGGGACAGATGGCTCCGGGCATAACGCGGTAGGCAGCCCGCAGTCCATCCCGGTGAACTTCCTGCTCCAGGCTCCGTGTACTATCACTACCGCGAATCTCGCGCTCTCCTTCGCGGGGGTCAGCAGCCAGCCCAATCCCCCGGCACAGGCTGTGACTATCACGACCAGCGGCGCCTGTGCCCATACGCTCGATTGGACCACCAGCGCCACGACCAGCAGTGGAGGTTCGTGGCTGACAACAGCGCCGGCGACAGGCACGCTCAATCCGGCATCTTCCACGAGCACCGGCGTTCATGTCGCGCTTGCTGGCCTGTCCGCCGGCAGCTATAGCGGCAAGATCACCATCGCCGCGACCGATAGCGTCACCGGGCAGCCAGCGATCGCGCAACCGGTCTCCGTAACGCTCAATGTGCAGCCCCCCTGCACGCTGCAAACGCCCTCGACAACCGTCGAGACCTTCAACGCGGAGGTAGGATCCAGTCCCACTAGCCAGAGCTTTACGGTAGGCGTGACCGGGGCGTGCAGCGGCGCTGTAACTATTGCGCCGGCCGCCAGCGCCGGGTCGGGGGCCGGTTGGCTGACAATCACCCCCGCCAGTGCCACTCTTACCTCTGGCGAGGTGGTCACCTTCACCGTCAAAGTCGTGGCCAGCACGCTCGGCGGCGGCACATATAAAGGCTCGCTCTCGCTGGCTGCCGTGAACGGCGGGATGGCCATCACCGGCAGCCCGCAGGCGGTAAGTGTGCTACTCAATGTGCAGGCGCTGCCCGCGTTGAGTGCTGGCCCAGGCTCGCTTCCCTTCAACGTGACGACGGGAGTCACATCGCAGGCCGTGACGATCTCAAATACCGGGGGTGCGCCCCTGAACTGGAGCGCGACCCTGGATACTGGTGCGCCAGCCTTCGTCTCGCTCTCCAGCGGCTCAGGCATGAAGCTGACAGGAGGAACTTCGACCTCACTCAACGTGACTGTTGATGCAACGGGCCTGGCTGGCGGCTCAACATTCAGCGCCAGCGCCACTGTCAGGGCCACCGACGCGGATACAGGTAACCCGGTGACAGGCAGTCCGGCCACGATCGTGATTACCATCAAGGTCGCGCAGCCTGCTATGCAGCTTAGCACGCTGGGCCTCTCCTTCACCACCACAACTGGACAGAACCCCGCGTCGCAATCCATCACACTCACCAATACCGGTGGCAATACCTTAGCATGGAGCAGTGGGACACCATCCCAGTCGTGGCTTAGCGTGGATGTCAGCAGCGGAAACGACCCTGCCTCCTCCTCCTCTACGCTCACATTCTCCGTGAACACGACCGGTATGCTCGCCGGTACGTATACCGCAACCGTGACCATCACGCCCTCAGTGGGGTCAGCCACGGTCGTGACGGTCACGCTGACAATCAACCCGTAGGGGAATGGGACACGCGTATTACAGGGCGAGGCGGTATCCGACGCCCCACACGGTTACGATCTTCTCACCAAGGGGGCCGAGCTTCTTACGCAGCCGCGTCATATGCGTATCCACGGTGCGATCATACCCATCGTAGTCGTACCCCCAGAGGTGCTGGAGCAGAAATTCGCGGCTGAAGGCGCGTCCAGGGTGGGAGGCCAGCAGGAAGATCAGTTCGTATTCCTTGGGAGTCAGGTCGATCTGGGCGCCATTGAGGGTGACAACCCGGTCGGCCACGTTGATGCGCAGGGGGCCGTACACGATTGGCGCTGGCTCTGAGGGGATAGCTGATGCGTTCGAACTGGCAGAAGCATTGGCGCGGGGCTGTTCGCGCGTATCACCTGAGGCGCTGGCCGGTCCACGGCTATCGAGTTCCACGCGGCGCAGCATCGCCCGCACGCGCGCCAGCAATTCGCGCATGCTGAACGGTTTGCTGATATAATCGTCGGCCCCCACCTCCAGTCCCAGCACGCGGTCAATCTCCTCGGAGCGAGCCGTGAGCATGATGATGGGTACCAGGTAGTTCTGGCGCAGTTCACGACAGACCGCCAGGCCATCCATGCCCGGCAGCATCCAATCGAGGATGATGAGCTGCGGCCTCTGCTTCTCGACCGCGACCAGCGCGGCGGGACCATCGAAGGCCTGCGCGACCGTGTGACCGTCGGCCTCAAGCTTGTCGCGGATCAGGTTGCAGATATCGACTTCATCCTCGACAACCAGTATCTGTGCCATGGCGGCCCTCTCCCTTTTACATGCTACATCATGCTAGCGAACACTCCTATTGTATCATGCATTTTCTACATAGCCTGGGGGTCTGCGTTGTCTCGCTTGCGCATCCATGCATAAGTTGCGTATAATTTTCGTAATCAATGGATTGCATAGTCTGGAACATCGAAACAAAGGAGTTTCGCAAGGAGTGTGTACGATGGCGACAGAACCACGCATTATCAAGTTCTTTGAAACAACGCTTCGTGATGGCGAGCAGACGCCGGGGGTCAACTATTTTCCTGAGGAGAAGCTACAGATCGCGACGGCCCTGGCCGATATGGGCTTTGATACCCTGGATTGTGGCTTCGCCATCTCCTCTCCAGCCGAATTTGAGTGTATCCGTCTGATTGCCGAGAAGGTGCGCAATGCCGAGATTTGCTCCATCGCGCGCACCCATCCGGCCGATATTGATCG
>JBDTHH010000520.1:0-5243 GCA_039937055.1 Ktedonobacteraceae bacterium
CCTCTGCTTTGTTGACTACCGCCTGGAAAGAGCGCACCATGATCGACTCCAGGCGATCGTTGATCTCATGCTCAGCCCAGAAGAACCGTTGCAGATCTTGCACCCACTCGAAGTAACTCACGGTGACACCGCCCGCGTTCGCCAGGATATCGGGCACGATGACCACGCCCCTGTCGTTCAAGATGCGGTCGGCATCAGGATTGGTAGGGCCATTGGCCGCCTCTACAATCAGGCGCGCCTGCACGCGACTCGCGTTTCGCCCCGTCAACTGGTTCTCCAGAGCAGCGGGGATCAGCACATCGCAGGGCAGCTCCAGCAGTTCCATATTCGTGACAGTCTCCGTCTCCGGCAGACCCGCCAGCATACCGTGTTCTTTGGAATGACGCAGCGCCTGCCGGATATCGATGCCGTGCGGGTTATAGACGCCCCCATGAACATCGCTGACCGCGACTATCTTGCAGCCCATTTCATGAAGCAGACGAGCCGAAATGCTACCCACGTTGCCAAAGCCCTGGATGGCTACCGAGCAGCTATCGGGGTGGAGATCCATGGTCTTGAGCGCTTCACGCGTCACCACCTGTACGCCCCGGCCCGTTGCCTCCAGGCGACCCTCACTACCGCCGATAGCCAGGGGCTTTCCTGTGACTGAGGCGGGCACAGAGTAGCCTTGATGCATCGAGTAGGTGTCCATGATCCAGCTCATGATCTGCGGGTTCGTATTCATGTCAGGAGCCGGAATATCGCTATTGGGGCCTATCAGGACGGAGATCTCGGTGGCATAGCGGCGCGTGAGGCGTTCGAGTTCAGTGCGGGACAATGTGTGTGGTTCGCAGAGCACACCGCCTTTGGCACCACCGAAGGGGATATTCACCACCGCACACTTCCAGGTCATCCACATGGCCAGAGCGCGCACCTCGTCGAGCGACACTTCAGCGCCGTAGCGGATACCACCTTTGGCCGGTCCACGGTTGATGTTATGCTGCACACGGTACCCGGTGAACATCTCTACATCGCCGTTATCCATGCGCACCGGGAAATTGACAATAAGTTCGCGCTTTGGCTTGCGCAAGATCGCGCGCATTGACTGTGACAGCCCAAGCCGTTCGGCCGCCTCATCAAATTGCGAAACAGCCACTTCATAGGGATTCAGAATGCCGACAACCATTGGTTTAAGAACCTCCTTACCATAGCCTGCATAGGCTATCTATGCAACAATGCATTGAGAAGCAACATTGCTTCCAAAACACGTCCATACATATATGGACACGTTCGACAAAGGCAAATCGGGGCTATCAGTGCTGCAACAGGTAGACATCTGACCAGTCACCGAAGTAGAGGCCATTGCCATTCAGGCTCACACCATGCACCCACGAAGGGATCACGGCGGCCGTCGCCTGGTGATCGAGCGGCAACCACCCAACATCCTGGATAGCGGTCTGTTCGGCCTGGTTGTACAACTGGATACGTGCATTGCCGGCGGACTGCTCGGCCTGCGCACACAACTGGTCGAATTGCGCATTATGCCAATCGCCGTTGTTATTCGAGGCCGTCGAGGTCAGGTTCAGCGTCAGCCAGTCATACGGGTCGGGGAAGTCGGCGCCCCACTGCGTAAAGCCAAACTGCACAGTGTGGGTCTGCGTCTCCTGGTTGTAAGAATTCAGGTCCACCGAGCGCAATTTCACCTGGATACCCAGCGCCGTTTGCCACATCTGCTGCAAGGCGGCCGCCTCGTCCTCGGACACCTGCGAACCGGGATACGAGAAGGTGATGGGCGGAACCTGGCTCACATCGGGGTAGACCGACTGGAGCAGGCTCTTGGCTTTGTTCTTATCGTAAGGAATGCCCTGGTAATTCGGCTGGTAGCCGGGCATACCGGGGGGGATAATCGTCGCCGCGGGCGTCACCGCGTCTTTAAAGATGGCGTGTGCCAGCTCCACCTTATTGGTAGCATAGGCAAAAGCCTGGCGCACAGCGGGCTTATCAAACGGGGCCATCTTATTGCTAAAGAACAGGAGGTCGCTCTGCAACAACGAGTGCAGACTGAAGCCAGGAATAGACCTGGCGATGGGTAGGTCATTAGGGGGAATATTCGAGACAAAGTCATATTGCTTCGCCTGGTACGCCTTAAAGGCCGTGGACGGATCATTGACGAAGACCATATCCACTTCCGACAGTTTGGGCTTCGCTCCATAATAGTGCGGGTTGGGTACCAGGATCATCTTCGTATTGTGATCCCATTCCTTGACCATAAAAGGCCCGGTTCCCAGGCCGCTCCCGGCGGCGTGATTGACCCAGTTCACCTGGCCATACTGGTCGATAAGGCTCTTGTTCAGAGGGAAGTAGAGCGAGTTCGTCAGCACCTCAAGGAAGTAGGGGGTCGGCTGGGCCAGAGTGAACTGCAAGGTGCTGTTATCGAGAGCCTTGACCCCAGCCAGCGTCTTCGTCTTGCCATTGGCCATGTCGTTCGCGCCCACAATCGAGCCTTCGAAGAAGCTGGCGATGCCCGACTTCACCTCCGGCAACAGTGCGCGCGTGAGCGTGTAGACATAGGTCTGCGCGGTGACCGGCGTGCCATCCGAAAAGGTGATGCCCTGCTTCAGGTGGAAGGTATACACCTTATTATCGCTGGATACATCCCAGGTCGCCTGATCGGGGATGACATTCAGGTTTTTATCGCTTCTGACAAGACCACTATAGATCATGTTAACAGCCAGCACCGAGTTATTATCCGGGCCGAGCGCGGGATCAAGGACACCGATATCGCGCGTCCCCACATTGGGAAAGCGCAGCACCTGGTGAGAAGCCGGCACAGGTGTACCGCTGGCAGTCGGCGACGTGCTGCTACCGCCGCAGGCCGCCAGGATCAGCAGCAACACGCTGAGAAAAAAGAGTGCGGAAGGTAAACGCCGGGAATGAAAATACTTGAACTGAGTACGCACAACGGGTCTCGCTTTCTGCATAAAGCTAGCTCTGAAGAGGCCGTAAAAAAGGGTGCGGCCAGGAATACCAGAAAGAAACTACTTTGCCAGTTATTGTACAACCTGCATAATAGAAGTAACAAGAGAGCGGTGTATCAGCGCAAGCCATCGCCCCTACGCGGATCAGGCTCTGAGGCATAGATTGGATGCATGGGCCGGGCCTGTTGGCGTGCTGCCGGACATAGACAAAAGTGGAGGCAGCGTCTATAATTAAAAAATGGCAATCATACTGTTCAATGACGAACAGGAGGAAGTGTATGCGTATTCATATTATTGGCGTCCCTATGGACTTAGGTGCGGATCGACGTGGTGTCGATATCGGAGCTAGCGCAATACGGTACTCAGGTCTCAATGATCAGTTGCG
This sequence comes from Ktedonobacteraceae bacterium, assembly GCA_039937055.1. Taxonomy (GTDB): domain Bacteria; phylum Chloroflexota; class Ktedonobacteria; order Ktedonobacterales; family Ktedonobacteraceae; genus JALYTT01. Next base: position 3,343 of record JBDTHH010000520.1, read on the forward strand.
GCACCTCGGCTACACGGTATATGATAGCGGTAACCTGGTGGTTCCCCAACCCGAAAGTCAGCCTGCCGGCAAATCGCACATGAAATACCTTGAAACGATTGTGCAGGTGAGCGAGAACCTGGCGGCCGCGGTGACAGCGGCTCTGGAAGCTGGCGACTTCCCCCTCATACTCGGAGGTGACCACAGCATCGCGCTTGGCTCTATCAGCGGCGTGGCGAGCGTGCGCAAAGACGTTGGTGTCTTGTGGATCGATGCGCACGGGGATTTCAATACCGATAAGACCACGCCTTCGGGCAACATCCATGGCATGATCCTGGCCGCACTCGCGGGATTGGGGGACCGTCGCCTCACAGATATCGGTGGATGGGCACCCAAGATTAACAAACAGACACTCGTGATTGTTGGCGCGCGCGCCCTCGATACAGAGGAACGCGCCCTCCTGCGGGCCAACGATATCCATGTATTCAGCATGTCGGACATCGACCAACGCGGGTTTTCCACCGTCATGCGTGATGCCATCGCCATAGCGGGTCAGTACAACAACCCGATCCACCTTAGCCTCGACATGGATTCGCTTGATCCGCGCGAGGCGCCAGGCGTCGGCACGCCTGTACGCGGCGGCCTGACCTATCGCGAGGCTCACCTGGCCATGGAGTTGATCGCCGGCTGCGGGCAGCTTATCTCGATGGATGTTGTCGAGGTGAACCCGATCCTTGACAACGAGAATATCACCGCCGCGCTTGCCGTCGAACTTGTGCTGTCGGCCCTCGGCAAGAAGATCTTGTAGACATCTGACTAGATATGGAGGGGCGCTCCCTGGCGGGCGCTCCGGGAAGCCAGATACAACGAGAAGGAGGATGGTAGGAAGCAAAGAAACTGCCTGCCAATACACGGAATGGATGCGAAAGAACTCTTTATGAATGGCGAGTTCGTATCGGTCGAGCACGGCACGATTTCGGTACGCACGCACGGTTTTGCCTATGGAACTGGCTGCTTTGAAGGCATCCGGGGCTACTGGAACGAGCAGGATCAGCAGGTCTACTTATTCCGTCTTCGCGAGCACTACGAACGGCTACTTCGTTCGTGTAAGATTCTGCAGATCGCACTTCCCTATACAGTCGATCAACTCATTGAAATCACCACAGAACTCGTCAGGCGCAACGAGCAACACCAGGATGTCTATATCCGACCGGTGGCGTATAAGAGCGATCAGACCATCGGCGTGCGTTTGCATGGCATCAGCGACAGCTTTCTGATCACCAGCGAGCCGTTTGGCAACTACATCGACATCACGGGACTACGCTGCGGAGTCTCATCCTGGCGGCGCATCGACGACAACGCTATCCCGGCACGCGCGAAAGTCACGGGGGCCTATGTCAACTCGGCCCTCGCCAAAAGCGAGGCTATGCAGAACGGCTTTGACGAAGCGATCATGCTCACGCACGAAGGCAATGTCTCCGAGGGCAGCGCCGAGAATATCTTCCTGCTCATCAACGGCGAGTTCGTCACCCCCGCGCCAACGGAAAACATCCTGTTGGGTATTACACGCGACACCGTAATGGAACTGGCGCGGCGCGAATTCGGGCGCATCACTCGCGAGCGCATTGTCGACCGCACCGAGTTATACGTCGCTGACGAGATCTTCCTCTGCGGGACGGGCGCCCAGATCGCCCCGGTGATCGAGGTAGATCACCGCCCCATTGGCAACGGCCAGGTCGGGTCGATCAGCAGAGCCTTGCAAGAGGTCTATTTCGAGGTCGCACGCGGCCAACGCCCGGAGTATCGCGCGCAGTGGTCCACGCCCGTGTATGCCTCCAGCCAGGCGTTAACACCTGTGTCACAGCATTCAAACGCGACGGATTAACAGCGCAGACGTAGGGGCGCCGTTTACAAGCCCGTGC
>JBDTHH010000521.1:0-3446 GCA_039937055.1 Ktedonobacteraceae bacterium
CCCACGCAAGCGAGAATACCCTGGGGATCGATCATGGATGCACCTCATACGTCTATTTATACCATTGATGATACCATATATAAGGTGAACTCATGTATTACACTTACAACCTGGCATTCACAGCCATCCCCAGAAACGCGCCATAGTGGTTTGCCGCTGCGGTAACGGCACGAATTTCGTCTGAGTTCAGGAGAGTAAAGAGATGCGAGGTGATCGTGACCGCGTCCTTGTTTAGCGTGCGCCTCCAGGTGCCGGCAACCTGACCATCCAGGACAATCGCGTGGCTAAAGAGGATATTGCCACGAAAGTTCACTTTGTTCGTGTGCGACGCGTCAAACACGGCGCCACGATCCCTGTAGCCAACCGTGTATTCGTCAAAATTAGGGAGCAAGTGTGCCGTCTGAGATAGATCTTCGGCGGGTGGCATAGACGACGAAAACCAATACGTCTGACCATCTACAACCTCATGCACAAGTTGGGACTTGACCATTGCGAGGCCAGCTCTTGCCTCGGCTACTGTCAGTCCTGACCACCACACGAAATCCTGCACGGTCGCCGGTCCGTGGCTTATAAAGTAGCGACTGGTCAAGGTAGCCAGGGCCTCATCATGATCGAACGGCCGGGCCTGTGGCACCCGCTCATCAAGCAAGGCATAGGTGAATTGCTTGCCTTGTCTCGCGCCACTACACACAAGCCCGTCCAATTCAGCGCGCATTATGATATGCGTGAAGCGTCCTACATCATCCTTATCAGTAGTAATACCGGCTTGCTGAAGCACAGACACCAGTTCCAGGCGCGTCAACTGCTTCCCGCCCTGGAGTGCTCTGACCAATGCCGCATTACTGCGCAGAAATACGCTATCATCTAATTCAAGTTGACGATACCTGGAGGCATTTCCTGCATTGACGCGTGGTGCAGTGAGCGCCAGCATCCAGCGAATATCGGCGGGCGCGACAAAATGCCAGGTGGGCCGCATCACATGGGTGCGCAGAATCGCGCCACTGGCGAACGCGTACTCAATATCGTCGTCAGCAGTGCCTGGCAGGCGCAGGCCCAGCGCCCATTTGGCGGCCGCATAATCCTGCGACTGGACAGCGCCCAGCCACTGCACCACATCGGCGGGCTTTTCAAACGTTTGCCGGGTGATGAGTTGGTTGTGAAGTCGCAGGTGCGCAATATCCAATGTTGTCATCATGGCTCAATCTCCTCTAACTAGATTAGCGTCCGCGATAAATCGGGTCCCTACATAATATCGTCTAGAAAGAGGACATAATCGACCCTCCTTGATGCTCCTTTCGTCATCAAGAACCGCGTTGCAACACATCAAGCAGTACGGCGGCATTGCTGTGTTGGGCATCGCGTGCCGCGAAGATGAGCGTAAGCGGACCCTGCTTTGCCAGGTCGCGCAGTTGTTGTAGCGCCTGCTGTCCCTCATCGGAGCGCAGTTCAGCCTGGTAGCGCTGGCGAAACTCGGCGAATTTTTCGGGGTCGTGGGCGAACCACGTACGTAGGTCGTTGCCTGGCGCAATCTCCTTGAGCCAGAGATCGATATGCGCGCGTTCCTTTGAGAGACCGCGCGGCCAGAGGCGGTCCACCAGCACGCGCGTGCCATCGCTGGCCTCAGGCTCATCGTAGGCGCGCTTCATGGTGACAGATACTTTGTGTTTCGTCATGTCTCCTCCTGTTTTCAAGAGAACTCTCGCGTGTAGAGCTGCTGCTGGCGTGTGATAGCGCGGCTATAGATGGCATGGCGCTCTGCATCGGGCGAGATAATCTCGGCAATGTCTGGTGGAACCCGCGTAACATCGGGGATGACGCCCAGGGCTTCAAGGGCCAGCAGCGCCACGCCGCGCGATGATGCCTCGCGCTCGCGCGAGATGGAGAGCGGAATGTTCAGGGCATCGGCCACCACGTGTTGGAGGGTAGGGGAGCTACAGAGCGCGCCACCGCTGCCGATCAACATAGGAGCCTGCTCGCGCAAGGGCAAGACCTTGCCAAGTTGCGCGTAAACCACGCCGATCTGGTAGGCCAGCGCCTCAAAGCCGGCGCGCAAGAGGTCGGCAGGCGAGGTATGGAGCTGGATGCCGCTCACTGTCATGCGCGCCTCCGCGTGCCAGCCAAGGCTGCGCTCGCCCGATGGGAAGGGCAGGATCGTGAGGCCATGACCGTCCGGGGGCAGATCGGCGATGAGCGATTCCGCGTCCGCCAGGGCTGGCAGGCGCAACGTGTTCTCCAGCCAGGCGAAGAGATTCCCGCCCTCGCTCAGCGCGCCGCCCAGCACCCCGCGCCGCGCGTCCAGCAGGTAGAGCCAGAGGCCAGCCGGCGGCACAATACTATCAACCGGTAAGATGGCGCGGATAGCACTCGACGTGCCCACCGAGAGCGCCCACTTATCCGGCGTCGCGCAACCCGACCCCACGTTCGCCGCCACGCCATCGCCGACAGCCGGGAACCAGTGGACATCACGCAGCGCGGGCCAGCGCCTAGCGAACTCTGGCTGCAACCCCTGCACGCTATCGCGCAGGTCTCCCAGCGGGGGCAACTGCTCCGCACGCACCCCTAGAGTCGCCAGCAGCTCACTATCCCAGGCATGGGAGCGCGTGACAAGCAGGCCGGTACCGGAGGCCATCGAGTAGCTACAGACCGAGCGCCCCACGAACTTGCGGTGCAGGTACTCGCCAAAGGAGAGCCACTGTGTTGCACGCTTGAACACATCAGGTTGCGCACCCGCCAGCCAGCGCAGTTTCGCGGGCCAGTAGCTGGCGTGCAGCAGCGCGCCCGTACGTGTATGGACGGCCTTTTCATCGAGGCGCGCGCGCAGTTCGGCGGCGGCCTGGCGGGGTCGCGTATCCTCCCAGGTAAGCAGCGGCATCAGGGGACGGTTTGCCTCATCCACGCTCATGAGGCTATGCCAGAAGGTATCGGTCGCCACCGCGCCGATCTGCTGCGCGCGCGTGCCCGCCGCCTTCAAGGCATCATCAATCGTGCGGGCCACGGCATCGACGAGCGCGTCGGCATCGACCGAGACCTCGCCATCGTTCGACGTGTTGAGCTTGTAGGTCTGCTGCGCCTTCACATCTGGCACGGCGCTCCCCGCCGCATCAAAGAGCAGCGCCCGCACCGAGGAGGTCCCGATATCGAGCGCCAGGATATATGGTGTTTTCTGTGCCTCCGACCCTTGAAGATCCTCAGTCATATGCCGTTTCTCCTTTTACGCATAATGTATTACCTATGATACACCATGCTTCGGTTACCTGGAGGGGCAATGGAGATATCATCGCCTTCTTTGCAAAGTACTACCAGATCCTATGCCGTTTGGATATGTCCGGCGCGCCTGCGATCCAGGAAATTCGAAACCAGGCGATACAGGAAAATGAAGAGCAGCAGCCAGATCGCGCCGGAGAGATAGCCCGCCAGCACATCAGTCAGCCAGTGCTCGCCCTCTT
>JBDTHH010000522.1:0-4733 GCA_039937055.1 Ktedonobacteraceae bacterium
ATCTTTCTGCGTCGCTTGTTCTTTGAGGTCAGCATACGCTTTTTCCAGGTGCTTTGCTTCTTCTTCTGTCATGCCCTTAGTCTACCAGCTTTGTCTAGCCTTCTCCACAAGAACCTAAGTAGTTACGGAGGATGCCCATTATGTACATCTACACTTCTGTCTTTACTATCTTTGGATTTCTGCTCCTTGTGAGCTTTATCATCTGGTCAAGATCACGGGAGGCTTCTTTGGAAAACGGTGATCGAGGCAGAATGAGAAGGGGTGCGATCTTTTTAGCTTCAACCGCTATAGCTCTTACTGTTGCTCTAATCATAACCATGATTTTTACGTATGTTCTTCCCCATACACATACACATTAAGGTTTCTCAGAGACCCTCGATTATCAGTTCATCAAGCCCCAGGGCTTGACGCGGCGGCGCGCTTTCTGGGCTTCCTGGTGGTTCCCTAGCAGTTCGTATACGTCGGCTTTGAGCGTCCAGGCGCGGGTATAGCCCCGATCCAACTCGGTGGCTTCATTGAGCGCATCCAGTGAGGCGCGGGTGTGGCCCAGGCGAATCAGTGCCTCGGCCTTGTTGCACCAGGCCACGGCGCTACGGGGATTGACCATCAGTGCGTGCGAGTAGGCCTCGACGGCGCCCGCGAAATCGCGCAGGGCCGAGCGCGCGTTGCCCAGGCCGTTCCAGGCGTGGAAGCTGTGCTGGTCGTAGTCAAGGGCCTGCTCATAAGATGCGATGGCCTCGTTGGACAGCGACATGTCCAGTTGCGTATCGGCCTTGCCATTCCAGGCGGCCACGTAGCGCGCATCGATGGAGAGCGCGCGCTCGAAATGCACCAGCGCCTGCTGGTAGCGCTGGAGGCGATGCAGCGCCAGCCCGGCGCTCACCCAGACCACCGCGCTATCCTGGTCGATCTCGGTAGCGCGCTGGAATGCCTCGTAGGCTTTACGGTAGTTGCCCTGGTTATACAGTGCCGTGCCTTTGCCGTTCCAGGCATGGAAGTTGCGTGGCGACAGGCCCAGCGCCTCTTCATACATACGCAACGCCTGCGCGTACTGCTGCTGCCTGAGCAACTGGTCTCCCTCCTGGCACTTTTCGCGCACTTCGACACTGCTTCTTGGCGTGACCCGCATCTCATATGCGCGCCCCAGGGCCTCGTTCTTCCCGGTCCCGCCCTGAACAGCCTGGGATGCGAGTTGAGGGTGCGTCGCGCGCCTCCCCGCGGCCTGGTTACGTCCCTCGACTCCTGGCCTGGCTGTGGCGATACGCATGGATGTGCTGGCACGACAGGCCGCGTCGAAGGAGCGCATAAACTCCTGCATATCTGTGTAGCGGTCTTCGGGCCGGCTCGACAACACGCGCAGGAGCACCTCATCCAGACCCGCAGGCAGTTCGTCATTGAGCGTCGAGGGTGGCGGGATCGAGCCACCAGATGGATCGTGGGGATGGTAGCCCGTGAGCATCTCGTAGAGCACTACCGCGCACCCGTACTGGTCGCTGCGGAGGTCAACGATGCCATTGGCCTGCTCAGGGGCCATATAGCCAACCGTGCCACGCACAGTGATGGTCATGCCCACCCGCGTCCCAGGCTCCAGCGAGCGCGCGATGCCAAAGTCGGTGATCACCAGGCGCTGATCCTCCTGGTGAATAAGGATGTTTTCAGGCTTGATATCGCGATGAATGACCGGTCGCGGGCGTGTATGCGCGTAGTGCAGCGCGGCTACCAGTTGATGGAAGTTATGGATGGTCTCCGGCGCCGGCAGCGGACCATTGGCGGCGGCCAGCCGTGTGCGCAGCGAGCCGGCCGTGTACAATGGCATAATCAGGAAGACGCTGGGCTTATCTTTACCATAATCAAGCACGGGCGCGATATTAGGGTGATCCAGGGCTGCCGCGATACGCGCCTCGCGCAGGAAGTTATCGTGTTCGTTCAGAGTCGTCTTGCTCGGCAAAAGTACCTTGATGGCGACGTAGCGCGACAGATTCTGATCTACGCCGCGAAAGACAGCCGCATATCCGCCCTTGCTGAGCAGCGCGTCCACCACATAGCGTCCCGCCAGGGGAGTGCGCAACAACGGCAGCGCACACGCTCTGCAAAACAGGTCGCTATCTCGATTATCGTATCCGCAGTCTTCCAGGTCGGCGCAGCGTCGCATGCCCTTCTCTTCTCCTCTATGGGGGCGCTTCCACGGCGAACAATCCCCTTTGCCCAGGCGGGCTTGTTACGGCCCCATCCGCTCCTTACAGAGCCGCCTGTTGCTCCAGTGATTGCGCCCACTCCTGGCACGAGCGCGCCTCCTGCACCCGACCCAGTTTCTCAAGCACGACTGCCTTGTTATGCCAGGCGTCGGCCTCATCCGGTGCGAACGAGGTGGCCTGGTCCAGCGCGGCTAAGGCCTCATCCAGGCGGCCAAGTGCAAAGAGTGACAGCCCTTTGTTGTTCCAGGCGACGATATAATGCGTATCGATGGCCAGCGCGTGATCAAAGGCTTCCAGGGCTTCCGGGTAACGCCCCAACTCGTGCAGCAGACTCCCCTTGTTATACCACGCCGAGATCAACCCTTTATCGTAGTCAAGCGCGTGAGCGTACGATTCAAGGGCATCTTCATACATGCGTAAAGCAGCTAAAACATTCCCTCGATTATACCACGCCCCCGCCAGTGTGGGGTCGAGCGCTAGCGTTGTATCGTAGGCCCCCAGCGCCTCCGCGTAGCGTCTCAGGTCGCGCAGGTCGTTCGCTTTATCGAACCACACCAGGGCATTCTGCGGTTCGAGCTGCGTGGCGCGCTCGTGCAGCGGCAGGGCCTGCTCTGCCTGCCGCATGCGGCGCAAGATGTTTCCTTTGATATCCCAGAGCGCCGCATTGTTACGGTCAAGATCAAGCGCGCGGTCAATGGCGATCAGCGCCTCGTCATAGCGCTGCAAGCTGTACAGGGTATCGCTCATCGCCTGCCAGATGATACTCTGCGTTGGATCAAGCACCAGCGCGCGGTCAAACGCGAGTAGCGCCTCCTCGGTGCGATTCTGCTCCGCCAGCGCCATACCGCGTCCGCTCCACGCGAAAACGTAATTGGGGTCGTATGCCAGCGCCTGATCGTAGCACTGCATCTCTTCGTCATAACGCCCCAACTCGTGCAGCACCGTGGCCCGCGAGTTCCATAGTTCTGGGTCGTGGGGGCGCAGCGCCAGGGCGTGGTCATATGCCTGCAACGCCTCTTCAGTCCTGCCAAGATGCACCAGCGCCGCGCCTTTCCCGCTCCAGGCCTGGATCAGCACCGTATCAAGCGCGAGCGCAGATTCGTAGGCCGCCAGGGCATTCTCGTAATGACCCAGTTCATAGGCATAGTTGCCCTCCGCCAGCCAATCGCGCTGTGGCTGAGGAGGCGCACTCTGCTGTTGCCAGGTAGCCGCCCTCTTCGCTATCGGGATAGCAGGCCGGATCTCGGTGCGCAGATCGTCGTCCGGCTCGCCATGGCCATCCAGCCCTTCCGGCTGAAACACATCGCCGCTAACGCGCACGGTCATGCGGGGCCGTTTATCGACCGCAGTCGCGTCGAACTCGGATTTCACCAGGAAGGCTAGTGGCCCATCCTGTCCGTAATCGATGACGCGAATACTGCCCGCGTCTTGCACATGGCTGGAGAGCGAGGACGCGAGTTCGGCGTCCTGCAAAAAATCTTCGCGCTCCCTCTCAGTCGCCCTTCCCGGCAGCAGCACACGCACCGTCACAGGCTGCCCTGTATGGCGATCCACAGCGCGCAATGTGGCGGTCGTCCGATCACGGCCAATAAGTTCCTGTATTTCATAGCGCCCCTGCAGGAAAGATCCCTTTGTGGGCATACCGCAGCGAGCACAAAAACGCGCTTTTTCTTGATTCTGGAAACCACAATTCTCTGCGTCTAAACAACCCCCCATGAAGCCTCCTCCCTGATTTTACAGCCATTTTATACTCATAACACTAATAGCATAGCACCAGATGGTCTTCTAGCCTTACTGTAGCGAATAGTTCATCTGTTTGTCAATAGAGTTTCCCATAACTACGGGTCATCCATGATACCACACGTGGTAGATGGTGCCGCTGGCGTCATCGCTGACGAACATCGAGCCGTCAGCTGCGAACGCGATACCTACGGGCCGCCCCCACGAGGTGCCGTTGCTATTCAGCCAACCGGAGATGAAATCCTGCGCTGGACCCGCCACCTTGCCGTTCTGCAGCGGGATGCGCACGACTTTGTACCCGGTCGGGATGCTGCGGTTCCACGAACCATGAAAGGCGATGTACAGGCTGCTACGATAGGGCGCAGGGAACTGTGTAGCGTCCGGCGGATAGAAGGCCAGCGCCAGCGGCGCGGAGTGCGCCTGCATCTTGACAAGCGGCACCTGCACCCCCTGGCAGGCATTCGCCGCCTGCCCAAACTGGGGATCATGAATGCTGCCGGCATGACAGCGCGGCCACCCATAATTACCCTGGTCGACCAGTTGGTACACGGTCTCCGGCGGCAGATTATCGCCCATGTTGTCGCGCCCGTTGACATCGATCCAGATGCGCCCGGTCCACGGGTTGGTCGCCAGGCCGACGGCATTGCGCAGCCCTTTAGCATACATCCTGCCATGCGTCCCATCCATGTTGAACACCCAGATGGTGGCACGATAGGGATTCGTCTCTCTACAGACGTTGCAGTCCGAGCCAATGGATACATAGATGTGATTGTCTGGTCCTATCAACACGGTTCGCGT
>JBDTHH010000523.1:0-5282 GCA_039937055.1 Ktedonobacteraceae bacterium
TCGCGGGATCGCTCTCCTCGCCCGACAGCAGCTCAGCAGGAAGTTCAAGGGCGGTCTTGCCGCGCAGGCTATCGATTACCAGGTTCTTGCAAATACTCCATAGCCAGCGCTCTCCGCCGCCGTATACCTCGTCGTAGCTGCCGATGCGGTCAAGCGCACGCCAGAACGTGGTCTGCACGATATCTTCGGCATCTTCGTGCGAGAGGCGATTATGTCTTGCGTAGGCATAAAATACCCGCGCGTAGCGCGGATACAGCACGTCCAGAACCTCTTCATGCCCCTGCTTGAGCTGCATCAGAAGCATATGGACCCCATTCTGTTCAACCATAGCTATAACTCTCATGAGCGTTTCTCCGAAAGTAGAACGTTCAGCCCGCTCCAACTCCTCTATTGAGTACTACGGATGACGAGAAAAAACCCTGGGCAGATCGGAAACTATTGTATCGAACGGCTTCTTATGCTATATTATGAGCGGCACAGACCCAATGGCTGGGAGTGCCCGTTCGGGGTTGTAACGAGGAGTGTCCAACAGGCTTAACCTGCATCATTGGGGCAATGGCTAGCAAGCCCGTTCGGGATTGGTTGGAGAAGTATAAAAAGAGATGGGGAGGTTGTATGGCGGCAGTGACAGTCATTTTGTGTTATGCTCGTGAAGACAAGAGCATGGTAGACGAACTCAAAAATCATCTCAGTGGGTTAAAACACAACGGGCGCATTGCTCTATGGGATTATGGAGACATCAGTCCGGGTTCAGAGTGGAAGCAAGAGATTGATAAACATCTTAACGAAGCTCAGATTATCCTCCTCCTCATTAGCTCCTCATTTTTAGGTTCTTATGATTGTTATAGTGAACAAATGCAACGAGCTATCGAGCGGCACGAGAGTAAAGAGGCACGGGTTATTCCTGTCATCCTTCGCTCTGTCCTCTGGGAGAAACCACCGCTTGATAAACTGCAACCTCTTCCTGATAGACAGAGTGCTATCGCAGACCGGTCTCCCCGAGATAAAGCATATAAGAAGGTAGCCGTAGGCCTTGATACTGTGGTAAGCCAATGGCACAGCCATAGCTTGCTTGGTCCGACAGCCGAGAGGAAAGCGTTGATGGCCAATCTTGAGCAACTTATTGCCGTCGTCAAATCGCGCATGCAGCCGGAGCCGCGCGCATTAGCAACCGCAAATACGCTGCAACAATTGAGTATCTTTACACCCCATGACGTGACGCTTGCCGACCTTATCATGGGATGGCGCACGCTTTCTCAGACTGCTCAACAGGGGGAAGAACCAGCGGTATCACAACGTCGCGTTACCTGTAACGAACTCGCAACGCTGGCCTCTCAGTTCACGACGGAGCAAGGAAGCTTAACACAGGCAGTAAAGACCTGGCAGGCATGGCTAGAATTTTTTAAAAATCGTGGCACTGCGGGTGATCCACGCCAGGCCGCGATGATCAAAACGTTTGCGCGTGAGCTGGCTGAGCTTCAAGAGGCCGCGCGTTAATCTCTCCAACGCGCCATACTGCCCAATCTTTTCTTCGCTGCAACGGTTCCATAGAAATGCATACACCATGAGACAACATATTCGTTTGCTTGTTTCAGAGAATATACCATGACTATTTTGCTATTTACGTATAAATCATAGAATGGAAGGGCGTTTTACGGTACAATGGAAAAGATACAAGTATTGCACGAAAGGACGTACTTGCCGCTATGGATTTTGGAGGTGAGTCACTCGTGGGGAAGCGATTTCTGGTAGCGTTAGACACAAACCACATCAAACAATATGTTTTTGCCACCGATATGCTAAAGGAGATACGTGGGGCTAGCTCGATACTCGATGATCTCAATCGCAGAGCCATGATACAGGCAGCAGATGCCGTGGGGGCGAAGATAATCTACGCCAATGGTGGTTCAGGACAGTTCGTGCTTCAGAGCGAAGAAGCCCTGAAGAATTTTGCTCAGCGCATCCAGCATGCGTATCGAGAGCAAACACGTGGCGGCGCATCTATCGCCGTCGCAACGCAGGAGATACCCACAACTATCCCTGACGAAGGCATCGAAAGCAACCCCGAACTGCATCCTTACCTGCGCTTGCTACAGTATCGCCTCTTGCAGGCAAAAGGCTATCCCCACCACGATAGCGCGGTGCTGCCCTCGCATCCTTTGATGCGCCTCTGTGATTCCTGCGGCACACGCTATGCCCAGGATAAGTACAAGGGGGAAGGCCGCGATCCCGAAGACCAGGAGCGACGGTACTGCGCTGTCTGCTTGCAAAAACGCCGTGAGGACTATGAAATAAAGCACAAGATCGAAGAAATCGCGAAGGAATGGACACATACCGGGGAAGTGAAACCAGACAAAAACAACCCCTTTGCCTGGGAGCAGATCATTGCTAAGCTTCCAGCCAGTTATAAGCTCCCGGTTAACACAGATCGTCCCTCGGATTTCAACAAGTTCCAGCGGCTTTCCAATGGCTATCTTGCCCTGATCTACGCGGATGCGAATAGCATGGGCGAAATTATGGATGAACTGCCAACCATAAAAGCGCATAAAGACATGGCTGAGGTAGTCGATAGTGCCATCTACGCGGCCATGAGCGCGGCCATTGCTGCGCATCTGCCGGTGGTGGAGGGGGACGGAGATACACCCTGGATGTTTCCGTTCGATATCCTGATGATCGGTGGGGACGATATCCTGATCGTAACGCCCGCCGATGTGGCTCTTGATGTCGCGCTTACCCTGGCAAAGACTTTTCACGAGGAGACGAAGACACCAGACAAAGAAGCGTGCAGCCTCTCCATTGGCGTCGTCCTCGCGCCGGTCAAGTATCCCTTCGGCCTGTTGCAAGAGCTGGCCAAAACGGCCCTCAAATTTGCTAAGAGGACAGCCGCTAAAAAGCCGCCCGCAACGGATTATGGCAATACCCTTATCAACTTCATGACCGTCACGGGCAGCAATAGCCTCGATTTCAATCAGGTCTACAAATCGCTCCACAAGAAAGATGGCACGGTCGATGGACGCGACACACAGTTTTATGCCACGCTACGCCCCTATACCGTTGAGCAATTGACCGAGCTACTGCGCATGATTCGTGAAGGCAAGCAGAAAAGGCTTGGGCGCACAAAACTTCACCAGGTGCGCGAGGCCGTGCTGCGCATGAATCTGACTACCTCGGTCAGTGAAGGGCTGGCGGTCCTGAGCAACTGGCGTGAGCAGCAACGCGAGTTTGTGGTAGGGGAGTTTTATAAGTGGGCCAATGGTTCCCAGGAGCCGCATCGCGATGCTGAAAAGCCGGAGACCTTGTTTCCGCGCGTCACGTTTCCCTGGTTCGCTGATGGTCCCGATACCTACCGCACGTTTCTCCTTGACTTCGTTGAACTCTATGACTTTGTAGGGCAGAAAGAGGTAGAAGATGGCCAATGACCGCCTGAAGATCGAGTACGATCTCACGTTCGCCACACCATTTCACTGCGGCACCGGCATCCGCGCAGGCCTGATCGACCGCACCGTTGTGCGCGATGATGGCGGGTATCTGTACGTGCCAGGCTCTACCATCAAAGGCGTCCTGCGCGAACGCTGCGAGCAACTCGCACGCCTGTACGATCAGCAGAATATCGCCAGTCCGCATGATGCCAAGGCCGCCTTGCAAGGATTAGGCCAGCAGCGCCCCTCGCTGGTGACGCGCATCTTCGGCTCCCAAAACATGCCTGGGAGGCTCTTCTTTGAGGATGCCCGCCAGGACGAAAAGGATGTGGTTCAGTACGACAGTCCAGAACGTCGAGGAGGCAAAGGCAAGTACAGAAGTTTGCAGGTCAATGTAGCGACCCAGGTGCGACTGGACCGGCCGACGCGCACCGCTGTGCCGGGTGCGCTGTATACCAGCGAATTTGGCGTCAGCGACATCCTGTTCAAGGGTACCATCCTGGGCTGGCTGGATTGCACACCCATCGCTTCTACCTCTGACCATGCTGAACCTGGACAACCTGCCGGCGTTACTCCGACCTATTCTCTGCTGCTCCTGCTGGCGGGCTTGCGCATGATCGAATGGCTCGGCGGCAACAAATCGACGGGCAAAGGCCATTGCACGTGTATGGTCACAAGCCTGGCGGTCGATGGAGTTGCTGTGGAGGCGAACACGTGGCAATCCTGGTTCGAGCAGCTCGACGAACTGGGCAACTATGGTCGGGAGGGCTAGCATATGCGCGACTTTTCCCTGAACCTGGAGACCATTTCGCCGCTGGCTATTCGCGCCGACCACGCGCCGACGCGCGCCGAGAGCGTCGACTACATTTCGGGGACCGCCCTGGCAGGCAGTCTCGCGACCCTGTACCGGTTCTACTACCAGCAGGACGACGCTCAATTTGAGCAGTTGTTCCTGAGCGGGCAGGTTCACTTCCCCGATCTCTACCCGGCAACGTTCGGATCAGAAAACATGCAGAAAGCGCTCAATGCTCCCGTCTACGCGCTGCCAAAGACGGCGCAAAGCTGTAAGCGTTTCTCTGGCTTCATGCCCCTACCAGACGAGGATGTAGCCAGGGATGAACGACATGGAGTGCGCGATACGTTGCTGGACTGGGCAGCGTTTGAACTGGCAAACAGCGCGCAAAGAGACGGCCAGCCCATTGATGTAAACACGCTGCTCAAACCCCTGCGTGAGCATAAGTCCTGCCCCTACCCTGGTTGTGGCAAGCCGATGGACCATTTCGCTGGCTATTATCGCCGCAGCGAGGATGGAAGGCTGGCCACGTCAGAGGCAGAGAAGCGCCTGCAAACGCGTACCGGCATCAATCGCGATACCGGCACCGTGCAGGAGGGCATTCTCTATAATCGCAGCGTCTTCCAGGAGCATACCCGCTTCTGGGGCCAGCTTAAGGTTTCCGAAGACCTGATTCCGCCGCTAAAAGCATTCATCGAAGAGGTCGGTCTGTCAGGCCTGCTGCGCGTCGGCACCGGACGCACACGGGGCCTGGGTAAGGTCCATCTCAGCATCGAGCCGGTGCCAGCAGAGCAGCATAACATTGAGACGTTCAAGCAGAATCTGGAAACTTTTAACAATACCCTGAAGGAAGTCGCGCTGAAGTGGTTTCCCCAGAGCAGTTACGACCTCGCGCTCAAACCATTTTACTTTGCGGTGACGCTGCATTCGCCGGGGATCATACGCGATCCCCTCCTGCGCTATATGGGCACGCTTGCTGCCCGGACGCTGCTCCCGGACGCGCCGGAGGACACGATTACACCGATCTACCAGGCGGCCAGCACAAAGCGCGTCACCGGCTGGAACGAACT
>JBDTHH010000524.1:0-12363 GCA_039937055.1 Ktedonobacteraceae bacterium
ATGCGGGCGAGGCAAGCCATCGCCCCTACGGGTGACACAGGTGGTGAATCAGCCCGGCCAGCAGCGCGCCTCGCAGGGACAGCGAGTCGACATGCAGGTGCTCACGCTGCATGTCATGCATGCCGCCACCCACCGGGCCCAGGCTATCGAGCGTGGGCACGCCGGCGGCCATCAGGAGGTTGGCATCGGAGACCCCGCCTTTGCCCTCGGCTATGAGATCGACGCCGAGCGCCTCAGCCTCCAGGCGCGCTACCTCTACCATACGCGCAAGTTCGGGCGTGGCCCGGTAAGGCGTGCGCCCCCTGGTACGGGCCAGCGTTGTGTGCGTGCCGGGAACGCTGCACCCGGCGGCGATGCTTGCGAGCGCGGCCGCGGCTGCATCAAGCGCCTCGTCGCTATGCGCGCGCACAGAGATCCAGCAACGCGCCGTGTCGGGAACGACGTTCAACAGTTCGCTGCTGCTGAGACGCGTAACATTAAAGGTGGTGCCAGGGAAGAGGGTATGCAGGTGGTGGACGGCCAGCATCTTATGGGCCAGTTCAATGACGGCCGAGCGCCCGCGATGCGGCTCTGCCCCCGAGTGGGCAGGGACCCCGGTAACCTCCAGGCTATACCTGTCGGCGCCTTTGCGCGCATTGGTCACGATCGTCGCTGAGCGCGTCGGTTCCAGCACCAGACCCAGATCAACCTGCCGGCTGATCTCGCGCAGCAGCGCTCCACTGCCACCAGACCCCGTCTCCTCATCGTTATTGAACACGACGCACAACTCGGCATACTGCTCAAAGCCCGAATCCAGCAACGCGCGCAGAGCATAGATGCCCATAATCACGCCCGATTTCATATCGATGACGCCGGGGCCATAGGCAAGATCGTCCTCAATACGAAACGGCTGAAGCGCGACCGCTCCAGGCGCGTACACCGTGTCTACATGCCCGACAAGTAGGATACGGGGATGCTGCAATCCAAGCCTACCTGCTCGCCTTGCCACAAGGTTATTCCCAAAACGCTCACTGGGGTTCAGGGTGACGATGAAACCAGTGTCGCGAAGCCATTGTTCCAGATGTGTCATAATCTGGTTCACGCCCGCGACCTGGCCCGTCCCCGAATCAATATTTACCAGCAACTCCAGTCGCTGGAGCATTTCTTGCTGATATGTTTGCAACCAGGGAAGATAGCTTTGCGCATAGGTGAGCATGCATAGTCCTTTGCTGGGCTTTAAAAGAAGGTGTCATGGTTTCTTGCATATTGTACCACAAAGATATATCGTATCGGCGTCCGGCAAGGGGAATATAACGCGAGAATCGAGCGGGGCCTCTTTTCGGCATACCTGTACGCTTATAGTGGTCCTCCCTCGTGGTGCCATGTCCTCAGATGAGGCATGTATAAGAGGTAGGGCGCCGTTTACAAGCCCGTGCATCAGATATATGATCATGATCCCATTGGGTCTGCATGGGCTTGTAAACGGCGCCCTACCTCTTATGCGCATTCTTCCTGGCTAGATAGACGCCGCGGGAAGCGTTCCGCAAAAAAATCTAGCTGTGCGAAGGACATGTACCTCCATCACGCGACCAGCGAGCACAACTGTCCGTAGGCCAGTTTCGCCAGCCGCTTATAGGCGAGATTGAGCAGGGATGAATACCTGTTGCGCTCAGCGGGTCCGGTGGGCAGCGGCAGTTGGTAGCTTTGCAGATGTATTCCGGCCTCCAGAAAAGCCCGTTGCAGCGGGGTGGGCCGCTTGTCAAAGTACATGCGGTTCGCCAGGTCCATCAGCAATGCCTGGCGCTGTTTGTCAGGAAACTTGACAATCTCATGAGCCAATCTGACAAACAGGGCCTCCTGCACGACATTATCCAGGGCGAGGTCCAATTGATCGTCTCGTACCTGTCTCGCTTCATACCTCTGCTGGATGATATACAGGAGACAGCGGTCGCGCCGCCAGAGGTCTCGGAAGCAGTTATACGCGATCATCGCGCCCAGGTGTTCGAGGGAGTCGATGGGCGCAACTTCGCCGCGTTCCGCACGCCGCGAGTACTTCAGGGTGCGGATAATGGCTTCCTGGATGATGTCGGTTATAATATCGTCTCGCTGCCTGGCCCAGGATGAGATGCTGGCGGAACTCACCCAATGGGTAACCGGAATACGCAACGCGCGATAGAGCCTCTCCCAGGGAGTGTTGCTATCCATATCACACGCAGCAGCGGAAAGAGAAGTTGTATCAAGAGCCATGGCCGCTTCCTTTCACATAGAGACCATTACGTCCCGCATATGAGATATCGCCTACAAAGACAGCTTCCTCTCCCTGACAACCCCACTCGTAATAGTGCCTGCTTCCTTTGGAAGATTGAAAACGTAGCAAAGGAAACCTGACAATGCTAACAGATATATTAACCTTATAGAAGCAAGAATAACCAAGAAACTTCATCTTGTCAAGAGGTATTCTAAAGAATAAAATATGATAGTTGACACTTGCAGCGGCTTCTTTTATAATGCTAGCAGGAGCAGTAGGATGGATGAGCGAGCATTACAAAATATCAAGAGACACCTGCAAAGCCCGGAGACGCAGGAGCGTATCCGGCAAAATATCCAGCGCGGAAGATCAGAGCTGACCGTGACGATAGGGCGGGCGGCGCGCCTGTTTAATTTTACCGAAAACCAGTTGCGAGACTGGGAAGAGCACGGGCTGCTCAAACCTTTGCGTTCCAAGCGCCTGACCGGACAGCGCCAGTATTCTCCGGCTGAATTAGACAAGCTTGCCATTATCCGCGAGCTGCTTGACGAGGGCTATGCCCCTGGCGAGATCCCCCAGGACATCGATAGGTTATGGGATACACTCGCGCGCCCAGATGACTTGCGGCATTACCGGTTTAGTGAGAACGGAACCGGGCTGCTCCCTCTCGATAGGCGGATGGAGAGCGCCGATAAGACGCTCTTCTGGCGCTATTTCGCCTGCCAGGCCCTGCGGCTATCGCTCTCCCTACTGTGCGAAGATATGCACGGCGCGATGGCAGGTCTACTGCTACCATCTCAAAAGCCAGACACGACTACCCTGAAGCAGCATCCGGAGTACCTGGCCGATATAGGCGAGTCGTTGATAGGCTGGTCGAGGCACCATCGCTCGTTCTATGTCTTCCTGGAAACTGCCCCTACCTTCGAGTACCCCAGCGATTTCCGTATACAGCCATTGCAGGACGACGAGGAGCGCACGCCCCAGGAGCATACGCTGATCGCCATACCCCGGCAGGCAGGACCATTGAACCGCAGCAAGCCTGTGGTCGAGACCATCCGGCGCGTACTGGCTCCCCTGTACGAGGAGGTGCAGAACTGGCATACGTATTTCGGGCCGGGGATGCGGGACTGGCTCTACCCCTCCATTGATTTTACGGGCAACTCTGGCCCTCCCGACGCTATCTTGAATGGGCTAGCACAGATGGTGGTGCGCCTGGGCGGGAAAACGGCCGACGCAGAGGATCGCTGGCGGTTCTGCTGCATATTGTTGCCAGATGACCCTACCCTGCCGGCGCACCAGCAAAATCTCGTCGTCCAGGCCCAGAGCATGCATGCACCACACAAAATAGGCATCACTAAACTCTCTTCCGGCGAGCGCGCTATCAGCCTGCGCGCGCTGCAAAGCGGGCACATCCTCTACCGGCGCGAGGTCTCCACCAATGATGCCTCCAGCGCGTACCGCCTCCTGGAAGGTACCGTGCGCTCGGCCATTGCTATTCCGGTGGGAGGCGAATATAGCGCCCCGATCGCGATCCTGTATGTGGTCTCCGATGAGGTCGATGCCTTCTCTCCAGGCGATCAACGCGTCTTGAGAATGATCGGAAAAATCGTGGAGGAACTGGTTCTAACGTACCATATCCGCCAGCAAGTTAGCAAAAATCCGGGTGAACTGATAAAAAATCCAGGCGTCGTCGATAGGGCTTTCGGCAAATTTTTGGCGGAGAACGATTTTACGCAGGATATCGAAACACTCCTGGCTGATATTCAAAAACGCCTGGCAGAGAGCAGCCGGCAGGTTCATCCTGCGACCGGTGAGAAGAACTATCTTGCCGACCTTACGGCGCTGTTCCCAGGTGAGGCTATCTCCATTATCGCGGTGGATATCGACGACCAGGGCCGCCAGGCGCGTAAATATGGCGAGTGCGTCATGCGCAATCTTCGCCTGTCAATTGGACATCGCCTGCAAAAATGGTTTGTTGACTGCCAGCTTTATCATGTCCACGGGGGCAGGTTCTATGCACTGTTGAAAGATCTCTCGCTCGATCAGGCACGCGAAGTGGCCCAAAAGATGTGCGAGATTTTGCAGCGCACGTATCGCATTGATGCCGCACGCTCTTCTGTAGAACAGTCAATGCTCTCTGACGCAGGCCTGGAACTGTCCGATATCAGTGTCCACCTGGGGGTGACCCTTTATCCTTACTCCAAACTGGCGGAACTCCTGCGGCGCGATTACCCTTCTGGCATTAGCCCTATCACAGAGGTCAGAGGCCTGATCGTGAGCGACCTCGACCAGGCTCTTGACCTTGGTCAGGAAATGGGCGGCAATGTGGTGATAAGCTGGGACCCGCAGATCACAGAGCGTGATCCCCATGTCAGAAGATTTGTGCCCTGGGTGCCAGAACAAAAACCCATTTAGAACCTGGCCGCTCATCTCTGTCACACAATACAGCTTGATTGCTGAAGCTTTACCTCATCGATATCTTTCGCGTTTCTCGCTCCTAATATATCTCCAATAGTAAACAACAATTTAAACAGCATAAATCATTTGTGTAACATGAAACTCACATATATGTTCCCCAAAACACAAATATATTGACATGTATGTTATAATTACATTATATACATTTTGATCTTATATTATCCTGTAACACAAGATATCATAGCAACTATCTGCTCTTCTAAGAAACAACCAGGGCCCAGCTTATAGGCTGTGATAATGTGGTGAGGCTGAGTATTTTACGCGAGGGTGTGGCTGCCTTACTCGCCCTCGTTCTGGTAACGTGGTGAGGTTGAAAAGGAGGCACGGGATGGCAACCACGATTCTGCTGCTGGGGCGGCCAGGAAGTGGCAAGACAACGGCGGCTCGCATTCTTATGAAACAGGCGCAGGAAAAAAATTTGCCTGTCGTCTACATTGATGACTATGAGCTTCTCCAGGAGAAGTTTCGCGCAGATACCGAACACGTGCGCTTCCAGCCATTGAACCAGGATAGGGAGCGCAGCGGATTCGATGTTATCGACTTCAAGGTGCTGGATGAGGCACTGACAGAGGCCGGGGCACGCGCAAAAGCGTATACCGAGATCATCAAGGGGGGACTGGTGATTGTCGAATTTGCCCGCGACGATTATCAGGAGGCATTGAAGCTCTTCCAGCCCGATTTTTTGCGGGAGGCCTATATCCTCTTTTTTACGATAGACGTAGAAACTTCTATTCAACGCGTGCAACAACGCTACCTGAAAACAGGATACCATCTTGTCTCTGAGCATATCCTGCGGAACTACTACAAAGATCAGGAACTGTCCAGGACGATCGCACACCTCAGGAGCACGTATAACTTGCGCAACCCGGTCAGGATATGCGATAACACCGGCTCGTGGGAGAACTTCTTCCACCAGATCCACCATTTCTGCGGCCTACTTTTTGAACAGGAGAGCAGTATTGTCTGATGGAGATAGATCAAATATAGAACAGCGCCTATTTTTGAGGGTTAAGTGATGCTGTTATGTGCGACCCCAGGTTCGCATAGGGGCAAGCCATAGTCCCTACGCGAACCTGGGGTCCAGGTGTTTGGAAATGTTGTCACATAGAGGCTTGTCATATGTGATACAGTAAGGGAAACACGATAGTTCCTAAAAGTGCCACGTTTTCATGCGTGGCCCTCATGGCGCTATGCAATGCAGCAAAACACTACCATTTCAAAAACCTGTTTCACTACCCGCTATAAGCTGACAGGAGAGCGAGCAAGAGTGGCATCAACACGCATCCCCTTTGAGAAACTGACTCCCATTCATCCGCATCGCCGGATAACCCTTGAGAGTGGGCCGAGCCCGGTTACGACACGCCTGATCGACCTATTCGTGCCCCTGGGTTTTGGGCAGCGCGCGCTCATTGTGGCTCCCCCACAGGCGGGCAAGACGACGATCCTGCGCCAGGTCGCGGCGGCCATCTTGCAGAATTACCCGGAGGCCGGGCTATTCCTCTGCCTGGTTGACGAGCGCCCTGAAGAGGTCACCGAGTGGCGCACAGAAGTACGAGGGCCGCAGGTGAAGCTCTACGCCTCCAGCTTCGACCAGGAATCGGCGCGCCACGGTCGCATCATTGAGCGCGCATTGGTGGACGCCAAACGCGAAGTCGAGCGCGGCAAGGATATCGTGATGCTGCTAGACTCGTTGACGCGCCTGGCACGCGCGCAGAACGTCACTGGAGACACGAGCGATGCCTACAACCGGCGCGGTGGCTCCTCCTGGGGCCGTACCCTCTCCGGCGGTATCGATGCTCAAGCCCTGGAGGCTGGCCGGCGCGTCTTCGGTGCCGCGCGCACACTGGAGGAGGGCGGCAGCCTGACTATCCTCGCCAGTTGCCTGGTTGAGACAGGCAGTCGTCTCGATGAGGTGGTCTACGAGGAGTTTAAAAGCACGGGCAACCTGGAGGTCCGCCTCTCGCGCGAACTGGCCGAACGCCGCGTCTTCCCGGCCATAGACCTGGGCGTGTCGAGCACGCGCCTGGAAGAACGTCTGCTTTCGAGCGACGAACTGCACGCGATGTCGATTGTACGCCGCAGATTAGCGGATTTGCCCCGTCGCGAGGGCACCGAACAGTTGATCCGCCTGCTGGAAAAGACTGCCTCCAATGCTCAGTTAGTCGAGGCCATCCTCAAACAGGAATAGCCGCAAAAATGGAGCGTCTACACGCTTGCCCAGCTATCTAACGGAATATCAGAAGGCCTGTTTTATCAGCGTCGCCAGTATCCGTCTATCAATGTATCGAGAATATTTTCCAGAGTCGTCAGCTTTTCGGAATATCGACTGAATTGGCTTTCGAAGATCTCTGGAAGTATCGAGAAGCATACCAATCGGGTCATCGCTATATGATATACTAGTTCACAGAAACACAAGTTAACAGAGGGAGAGCACATTATGCGCTGCCCATTTTGCGGAGGCATCAACTCGGACCAGGCCACATACTGTGTGCGTTGCGGGCGTACCCTTTCGTCACAGACGCCGCCCTACCAGCAGCCACCGCCTTACCAGCAACCACCGCCCTACCAGCAACCGCCGCCCTACCAGCCGCCGCCGCGCCAGGTGCCTCCATCACAGGGTCGGCAACCACAACCGCACCGGCAACCGCCCCCGACACCAGCGGCGCGTCCGGCGCCAGCGCCTCCGGCACAGGGGGTCACCTGGCAACCCGCAGCAGCACCTGTGGCACCGGACCCGCCCGCGCCATTTCCCCCGCACACAATAGCGCACCTGAAAGCGCTGCTGCCGGGAGCGTTGGACTATACTGTGGCGGAGAGCAGCGTGGGCAATGGGCAGAAAAAGATCGTGCGCATTACTTATCCCAGAGGCGCGCCCTGGCAGCAGGTCGCAACGCTTCTCAAAGCCCTTCAGGAGCAGCAGGAAGAGCGCTTTAACACCATCAACATCCAGGGCTTCCGCGAGCACGACCTCCAGGCCTACTCATTCACGAACGGGGAACTCACCTTCGACCGCAATGTGCGCCTGGGCAGTCAGATCACGAACCGCTACGTGATCGAGACCGGCAACGGATTTGCAAGTGACGCCGTCCGCATAGTGCTGACGGAATAGCCAGACAGACGTCAGGATGGGCCATGCAGGTCATTGAACTCATTCAGAAGAAACGGGACGGGCGCACGCTCAGCACAGCAGAGATCGATTGGTTGATCGAGCAATACACGCGTGAGCAGGTTCCCGACTATCAGATGTCGGCCTGGCTGATGGCTATCTGCTGGCGCGGCATGGATGCGCGCGAAACCAGCGATCTGACACTGGCGATGGCGCGCTCCGGCGCCCAGATCCATATCCGCGACAGCATCTCGCCGGTCATCGACAAGCACAGCACTGGCGGCGTGGGAGACAAGGTGACGCTGGTTGTCGCGCCCCTGGTGGCGGCGTGCGGAGTCGCGGTCGGCAAGATGTCAGGTCGGGGCCTGGGCCACACCGGCGGCACCATCGATAAGCTGGAGTCGATTAACGGCTTCAGTGCTACGCTTTCGCCCACAGAGTTTATGCGCATCCTCACGCAACACCGCATCGTCCTGGCGGGCCAGTCAAGCGACCTGGCGCCCGCCGATGGCAAGATGTACGCGCTACGCGACGTGACCGGCACGGTTGAGAGCATCCCCCTGATCGCCGCCAGCATTATGAGCAAGAAACTGGCGATCGGGGCCTCGCACCTCCTGCTTGATGTGAAGGTTGGCAACGGCGCCTTTATGAAGACGGTTGAGCAGGCGCGGCAACTGGCGCAGACTATGGTTGACATCGGTCAACTCGCGCACCTCCATACTGTCGCGACCATCACCGCGATGGAACAGCCGCTTGGTCGCGCCATCGGCAACGCGCTGGAGGTTGCCGAGGCCATCGCTATCCTGCGAGGCCAGGGACCACAAGATGTAGCGGACCTCTGCTACCAGGAGGTCGCGGAACTGCTGCTGATGACGGGTAGCGTGGGCAGCCTGGCCGAGGCACAGGCGCGGGTAGCCCACACGGTTCAATCGGGAGCAGGCGTCGCGAAGCTGGCGGAGGTGATCGCGGCGCAAGCTGGCGACCGCCGCCAGATCGAACAGCCGGAACTGCTGCCAACCGCTCCTGTGCGCACGATGCTCACCGCGCCCCGCAACGGCTATATTGCCGGCATCACCGCTGTACAGATGGGTCTGGCAAGCATGCAACTAGGGGCCGGTCGCTTCAAGAAAGACGACCAGATCGACCACAGCACGGGCCTTGTCCTGCAAGCCAAGGTGGGAGACTACCGCGAAGCCGGCGAGCCGCTGGTAGAGATCCACGCCCGCAGCGAGTCAGAGGCCTCCTCTATTCAGCAAGCGCTGCTGGCCTGCTACACCTGGAGCGCTACCCCGGTGACGGCGGGACCACTGGTGTACGAGACGATCCACCCGTAGGCTCAGGGTAAGTGCGACTTTTCAATAGCCCTGCTTCGCATAGGTATCCCTTGACAAGCTGACCTCTCGTCCTATATGGTACAACCATTCAATGGAGCTACTCAGTAGCTTTACTACACAAGATTAGATTGGAGAATTATCACATGCGGCAATACAACAATATACACAAGGAGAATGACATGCGAAAAGACAACACACAGAGGATTCTACTGAATGAAGATAGTGAACATCGGGATCGTAGCACACGTAGACGCTGGAAAGACAAGCCTGACAGAGCGCATTCTGTTTGAAACCAACATCATCGCTGAAATTGGCCGAGTTGATCATGGAAACACCCAGACCGATTCGCTGGATATGGAGAAAAGAAGAGGCATCACGATTAAAGCCTCGGTCGTCTCCTTTTTCGTACACGATCTGAAAATCAACCTGATTGATACCCCTGGACACGCGGACTTTATCGCGGAAGTTGAGCGCTCCTTCAGCGTTCTGGATGGCGCGATTCTGCTGATATCGGCTGTGGAAGGCATTCAGGCTCAAACAAAGCTCCTCATGACCATCCTTCTGAAGCTGGGCATCCCCACGATCATCTTTATCAACAAGATCGACCGGAGAGGCGCACAGTTCCATACACTCCTCACGCGTATCAAAGAAAAGCTCACAGAGCGTGTGATTCCTCTCTATAGACCCGAAAATATCGGCACGAAGCAAGCGTATATTCTCGAAAACAGCTTCAGCAGCGACGAAGATCCAGCATTCCTGGAAGAGTGCATTGAGCTTCTCGCGCTCCACGATGAACAATTACTGGAAGCGTACGCCAACGAAGAAAAAGTCACAGAGGAGCAGGTAAAAAGCGCGTTGACGAGCCAGGTCCGGGACGCAAAGATGTACCCGATCTTCTTTGGCTCAGCCATGACTGGGGTCGGCGTCGCAGAACTGCTGGCAGGGGTCGCGGCGTTCTTTCCAGGAAACAACGACGTAGAGAATGCGCCTTTATCCGGGATCGTCTTTAAGATTGAAAGAGCAGCAGCGGGCGAAAAGATCGCGTATGTCAGAGTATTCTCAGGAAGCATACACATCAGAGAATATGTGTCTGTGAGCAGAAAAAAGAGCGAGCGTGAGTTCGAAACACATACAGATAAAGTCAAAAAGCTTCACGTGTTCTGGGAGGGGAAAACCATGCAGTCCCCCAAAGTGGGAGCAGGCGAGTTCTGTAAAGTCTGGGGATTGAAGGATGTCAGAATTGGCGATATCGTGGGCGCGTGGTCTGACAACATCAAAGACCTGCATTTTGTGGCTCCTCAAATGGAGGCGCGTATCGAAGCGAAACACCCGGAGCAGAACCAGCAGCTCTATCGCGCCCTCGTGGAGATGTCAGAAGAAGATCCGCTGATCAACGTGCTAAAAGATACCTTCCATCATGAAATCTACCTGCGGATTTTTGGCGAAGTGCAAAAAGAAGTGATTGAAACACTGCTTCAGGAAAACTATGGCCTGGCTGTCCAGTTCTCAGAGACAAGAGTCGTCTGCATCGAAAAGCCCAGCGGAACGGGGCAGACAGTAGATATGATGGGAGCAGCGGAGAATCCATTTTATGCGACCGTTGGCTTCAGAGTTGAACCAGGAACCACGGGCAGTGGCATCAGCTATACATTAGAGGTAAAACTTGGTTCGTTGCCCCTCGCGTTTCATCGGGCAATTGAAGAGACGGTCTTTGAGACGTTAAAACAAGGGTTATATGGATGGGAAGTCACCGATATTGCTGTGATCCTGACACATACCGGTTATTCAAGTCCTGTCACAACGGCAGGAGATTTCCGCAAACTGGTGCCGCTTGTTGTCATGGAGGCGCTCTCCCAGGCAGGCACGGCGGTCTACGAGCCTCTGAACCAGTTTGAGTTGAGCGCCCCGATCCATGCCATCAGCCAGGCGATGTTCAAGTTGTCGGCGTTACAGGCAACCTTTGAGAGACCGCTCCTGCTCGGTGAGACATTTCTTTTGACAGGAACACTGCCAGTAGCCACGACTGAGGAGTTTCAAAGAAACCTGCATTCTTTTACCGAAGGTGAGGGCGTTTTTCTGGCGAAGCCATGCGGATTTCGCAAAATAGAGCGCGCTTTCCCTACAAGAAAGCGGGCGGACTCTAATCCTTTGAACCGCAAAGATTATATGCTTCACGTGCTGCACGCATACTGAGTGTAGGGGGAGTTGAGCCGAATCGTGCTGTAGGGCGAGGCAAGCCTCGCCCTACGGCACGACAACCTACATATGAAAATAGAGCAGCGCCGTCAGCCCCAGCAACACCAGCAACAAAGCCGCAGCGATGCACAACTGTATCATATACTGCTTCATTGGGGCTACCTCTTTGCGCTCTTCACATGCTGCCTGCTCAGGCGGTTCAAAGGGAGGGAGAGGGGTGCTATCGGCCGCGAACTTAATGTGCGTCAGGCCTCCTGTTACCCGCTTGTCGTCGTCATGCTGGGGGATCTCCCGCAACCGAACGACGGGCCGCGCCTCTGTGTCTACTGGCCTGGTTGAGCGTATGATATGGATACGCTGCTGGTAGGCGCGCCGCTCTTCAATGACGCAGGTACGTTCCAGGGCCTGTAAGAAGGCGTGGGCCGATTGAAAGCGATAGCACGGGTCTGCCCGCGTCGCAATTGTGATGAGGGCGCTGAGCACAGGAGAGAGGGCGGGGTTGCTCTGGCGCACAGACTCCAGGTGCTGGCTGTGGCCGCCGGGGTGCTGCCCGCTGATCATCTCATGCAGGATAATGCCCAGGCTGAACAGGTCGGAACGCGCGTCGGTCTGTCCGCTGCCATAGTATTGTTCGGGTGAGGCATAGCCGGGCGACCCAAAATTCAGGGTATCGTTCACCTGACCCTCTTTGAAGTAGCGCGCGATCCCAAAATCGATAACCATGAGCCGGCCACCAGGGGCGAACATACTATTCGCCGGTTTCAGGTCGCGAAAGATGACCGGCGGGGTTTGCCGGTGCAGGTAGTCCAGCACATCACAGAACTGCATGGCATAGTTCAGAGCTTCGAGCGGTGGCAGAGGTGCCTGCTGCCGCAGGTAGGTTGCCAGCGTCGGCCCCGCAATGTAGTCGATCACCAGGTACCAGCAGCCGTCCTCAAAGAAGTAGTCATGGAGCGACGGGATCGCTGGGTGCCTCAGACGCAGGAGGAGCAGCGCCTCTCGCAAAAAGCGATCCGTGTGTG
>JBDTHH010000525.1:0-12926 GCA_039937055.1 Ktedonobacteraceae bacterium
CGCGGGCTTGTAAACGGCGCCCCTACCTCTCTTGCTCCCTTACATGCAAAAGATGATTGCTATGCCTTCTTGCGTTGTGCTTCTGCCAGTTCCTTCACGCGTTGCACCTGGTCCTTGCGACAGATGACGGTCATCTGGTCCATTTCGACCACGATCACGTCCTCCAGACCAATCGTGAAGATCTGACGCTCTGTGTTGTTGTAGACGATGAGGTTCTGGCTCCCCAGACCCTGGTGATGTCCGACACCGCGCACTCCCTGTGCATCGGCCTTGAAGAGCGCGCCGTACTGCTCCCAGTTGCCCACATCGTTCCAGCCGATATCCACGGGGATGACCGCGATGTCGCTGGCTCGCTCCAGGATGCCGTAATCAATGGAGATCGAAGTGAGCGTTGGCCAGACCTCATCAAGCACGCTGCGTTCCTGCGGGGTGCTCATGGCAGCGACGATGCTGTCGATCTTGCGCATTACTTCGGGCAGGTGGCGGCGCATCTCGGCCAGGATCACGTCGACCCGCCAGATAAACATGCCGCTGTTCCATACATAATGTCCATCGCGTAGATAGCTTTGGGCCGTCGCCAGGTCTGGTTTCTCGACGAAGCGTTCGGCGCGGAAGGCCTGGTGTCCGTGACCAGCCGCGAGTTCGGAGGAGAAGCGGATGTAGCCATAGCCGGTTTCGGGCGCGTTGGGCTTAATACCCCAGGTGACCAGGTGGCCTTCTTGCGCTACCTGGTAGCCCAGCTTCACAGCATCTTGGAACGCCTCGACATCGGTGATGACGTGGTCGGCGGAAAAAACTGCCATGATCGCCTGCGGGTCCTGCCGAGCGATGACTGCGGCGGCCCAGGCAATGGCGGGCGCGGTATTGCGTCCCATTGGCTCTTCAAGGAGATGCTGCTCTGGAATCGCGGCCATATGCTCGCGCACCAGGTGACCGAAGGCGCGCCCTGTGACAATCCAGGCCTGTTCCGGCTCCACCAGCGGCTGCAAGCGAGCCAGCGCCTCCTGGATCATGCTTCTGCCATTGGGAAGTGGCAGGAACTGTTTCGGGTAACTCGGTGTGCTGAGCGGCCATAAACGGGTGCCGCTCCCCCCTGCTACAATAACTGCGTGTAGCTGCTCCATATATTCGGTACCTCACGATCAAAATTGTGTCATGCATGCCTTTTCTCGCGTATGAGCGCGCCTTCTGCCAGGTGTGACAGAGATGTTGCGCTCATGTATCTAGCATAATGCAGGAATTGTATAGGGGGCGGGGCCGCGTGTCAAATGGTGTGGTGCGAGAAGAGTCAGCAAGGATGGAGATCCCCCCAAAAAACGCAACACTAGTCAGAATGTCCTGGATATGGTATGCTTGTCGGGCAATGTTGGCTGCCCATAATGCCGGTATGGCCTGGACAGCAATGACGGAGAAACGCCAGGCGCGTTATATCGCAAAGACAAACCTTTGATATAGAGTGAGATCGTGGAAAACGAAGGACAACAGCCACCCCTGCCACCACAGGGACCACCCGGACCACAGGGGTACTATGGTTGGCAATACGATCAGGAGCAACCAGGCCCGGGACCATACCCGCCTGCCACCCCTCCTGAGGCGATGTATCCGCCGCAACAATTACCTGGGTATTCGCCGGGAGTGCAGGGTGTACCACCGCAGCCCATTGCCCAGCAGCCCATTCCGCCGAGGTACCAGCAGCCCATTGCCGATATGGGTACCTCGCTGGGCTATGGACAGGGGCAGGAATACATCTACTCGAATGCCCCGCAGCCATCCCAGCCTATTCCAGTGCTGCGCCAGGCGCGTTTGCAGCAGTTGCGTGAAGAGCGTATGCGTCGCCAGTTGCGCCGTG
This sequence comes from Ktedonobacteraceae bacterium, assembly GCA_039937055.1. GTDB lineage: Bacteria > Chloroflexota > Ktedonobacteria > Ktedonobacterales > Ktedonobacteraceae > JALYTT01. The sequence goes on from JBDTHH010000525.1 coordinate 1,850, forward strand.
TCCAGCAGCCTGATCTCACCAGCGTGATCCAGCGCAAAATCTTTAAACGTCCGCCCGAAGGTGGTGTCCCCCCGCCTATTGTATCCAGTGCGCCATCTCAAGCACCTGCCTGGAGTCCGGGTGTTCCCCCGGCAGGGCCGCATGTATCGCCGACCGGTGTGCCGCCCACTCCTGTGCTACCGCTGCAAATGTCGCCCGCGGAAGTAGCGCCCGCGCGCGCGTCCGCCCTGCCGCCGCCAGCTTTGCATAGTCTGTCGGGCCGGCACGCTATCCCTATGCAGCCTGCTTCGACGGTCTCGCAGGATACTGGCATGATTCAGAGGGTGCGCGTTCGCAACGCTACCTTCATTCTCACGGGAGCCTTCCTTGCCAGTCGCGTACTTGGCTTGCTGCGTACTGCGGTGTTCGCCTACGTCCTGGGGACAACCAAAACATCGGACGCCTATTTGCAGGCGTTTCTCATTCCTGACACCATCTTTAATATCGTGGCTGGGGGCGCGCTCAGTTCGGCCTTCATCCCGGTCTTCAGCAAATACATGGTGGGCGAAAACGACGAAAAAACCGCCTGGCACGTGGCCAGCTCCGCCCTTAACCTGGCTATCAGTATTATGGTGGTGCTGGCGCTCATTATCATCATCTTCGCCGATAAGATCGTCCCAATCTACAATCCGAACCCTGGGCAACCTGCGGCAGTCTATGGCCCATATATTGCCCTGATTACAGCGCTGACGCGTATCATGCTTTTGCAAGCCATCGTGCTTGGTAGCGGCGTCATTATCAATTCAGTGCTCAACGCTCGCCAGAACTTCTTACTGCCGGCCATAGGCACAGTGCTCTACAATGTTGGTCTGATTATAGGGCTGATTCCTGGTGGCCTGCTGGCTCTGGTAGGGCAGCGAAACGATACTGTCGCGGTCTACGCGGCAACCTTCGGCGTGGTGCTTGGCGCTATTTTACAGGTCGCCATCCAGATACCTGGCCTGCCCAAAGTTGGTATGCACTATCAGTTGAGCTTCGATTGGCGGCATCCCGGCGTCATTCAGATAGGCCGCCAGATGCTGCCGCGTATCGTCAATGCCGCGATGCTCTCTGCCTCCGTCTTTGTTGACCGCTTTCTTATCTCCCTGCTTGGCGCGCTGGTGGTCGATAAAGCTATCGTTGATGGCTTCATCACTCAGTATTTCCAGGCATTCACCTTGCTGATGCTGCCGCTGGGCGTCTTCGGTATGGCGGTCTCTACCGCGGCCTTTCCCACGCTTGCGGAGTATGTCGCCAGGGGGCGCATGGACCGTGTGCGCGGCATTGTGCTGGAGACGTTGCGCAATATCTTGTTTCTCTCGATTCCAGCGAGTATTGGTTTAATTGTCCTGGCCCTGCCTATCATACAGGCGCTCCTCGAACACGGTCGCTTTACCTTGACCGCTGCCCAAAATACGGCGGTGCCGCTCTCATTCTTCGCTCTCGGCCTGGCGGGACTTGCCGCTGTCGAGATTCTCACCCGCACCTTCTATGCTTTGCGCGATAGCACGACTCCGGTGATTGTCAGTGTGTCGCAATTTATCTTCAAAATTGCCTTGAGTATCGTGCTCATTGAGCCTTTTGCAAACGCCTGGGGTGTCCGCTGGGGCATGGCCGCGCTGGCGCTTTCAACCTCCTTAGCGGGTTTGATTGAGGCCGCTGTGCTCCTCTGGTTGCTTCACCAGCGCATCGGTGAACTGATCGATCGCTCGCTGGGCCTGTTCGTTACTCGTGTGCTGGTAGCCGCGCTCGCTATGGGCGTGAGTGTGCTCATTGTGCGCCTGATCCTTGATTTCATCCTGAATACCACCGACCCCACGCGCACCAGCCTGGGAGGTCTCATTGGGACACTGGTAGCGATCATCAAGCTGGCTATCGAGTTGATGGTTGGGGCCTTTATCTACCTGCGCGGCTCCCGTATGCTTGGTATTGAGGAGATGGGCCCGGTGAAACGCCTGCTCGAACGCTTTAAGCTGTCATGGATATAATGATATGAAACACCTGCGTCTCTCGCTTATCGGCTTCGGCACCGTTGGACAGGGGCTGGCAGAACTGCTCCTGACGAAACGCGCGTTGCTCCTGCATACGTACGACCTTGATGTGTCCCTGGTGGCTGTCGCCAATGCGCGCCATGGCTTCGTGTATCGCGAAGAAGGCCTGGATATCGCTACCCTGCTGGAACTTGCGGCTAAGCGCAGGCCGCTTAGTGAGCACGCGGGCGTCAGGCACTGGGAGCAGGCGCTGGAGGGCCTACAGGCGACGGGCGGCGATGTGCTGGCGGAGGCGACGGGCACCAATCTGCGCGACGGGGAGCCGGGCATGAGCCACATACGCACGGCCCTCGCTCAGGGCATGCATGTGATCACCGCGAATAAGGGACCACTGGCCCTCGCTGGCAGCGAACTGCTGGAGCTGGCCCGGCAACACGGCGTGCAGTTGCGGGCGGAGTCAACGGTGATGGCCGGCACCCCTGTGCTGAGTACCATTCGCACAGGCCTGGCGGGCGCACAGGTGTACGCCGTACGCGGCATCCTCAACGGCACCACAAACTACATCCTCAGCGCTATGGCGGCCGGGCGCGACTATGCCGAAGTGCTTGCCGAGGCCCAGGCACTGGGCTACGCCGAGGCCGACCCGACCGCCGATGTCGAGGGCTATGACGCGGTCGCCAAAACCCTGATCCTGGCCGCGCTGGTCTTCGGTCACACACTCAAGCCGGAGCAGGTGGCGCGACGTGGTATCACTACTATCACCAGGAAACAGATGCGCTCTGCCGCTGAGCGCGGCCAGCGCCTGAAACTCGTGGCCTCGCTGCGCTTCCCTTCCACAGAACACCCATCAGAAGCTCCCTTAGAGGCGCGCGTCGAGCCGGTGGAGCTGGCAGAGCATGATCCGCTCGCTCGCGTCGATGGCGTGCTGAATGCCATCACTATCGAGACGGATACCCTCCCCACAGTGACCGTGATCGGCCCCGGCGCCGGTCGCCTACAGACAGGTCAGGGACTGCTGTCTGACCTGCTTGCCCTGGCGTAAACGGAGCAGTGCATATCAGGAAACGAACTGATAAACGGGTAGACCGTTCATCAAGGAGCGTTGATCATGACAGACCGTATGATGGAGCAGATTGGCAACTATCGCATCATTTGCCTGCTTGATCGTGGAGGCTTCGCACACGTCTATCTGGGCGAGCATATCTACCTGGGAACGCAGGTTGCCATCAAGATACTCAACACCAGATTGACAGTTGACGACAGAAATGGCTTCCTCACTGAGGCGCGCACTATTGCTCACTTGATGCACTCCCATATTGTGCGTGTACTGGACTTCGGTATTCATAACGGTGTTCCTTTCCTTGTCATGGATTACGCACCCAGCGGCTCACTTCGCCAGCATTATCCTAAAGGAACGAGGCTCCCATTACACACCACTGTTTCCTATGTCAAGCAAATAGCCTCAGCATTGGAATACGCTCACAACCGCAAGCTGATTCATCGTGATATCAAACCGGAGAATATTTTATTAGGACATGATAATCAGCTCCTACTCAGTGATTTTGGTATTGCCGTAGTTGTTCGTAATACGCTATCACAAAGCATGCAGGAGGTCGTGGGTACGTTAGCCTATATGGCCCCGGAGCAGGTAGAAGGGAAACCGCGTCCGGAAAGCGACCAGTATGCCTTGGCCATTCTGGTGTATGAGTGGTTAAGTGGCGAGCGACCCTTTCATGGCTCGCTCACAGAGATAGCGACCCAACAGCTACTTGCCAATCCCCCGTCATTACGAGAGAAGGCACCAGATATTCCCCCCGCTGTTGAACAGGTGATTATGAGGGCGCTTGCTAAAGACCCAAAGCAGCGCTACAGCACCATAGGTAATTTTGCGCATGCATTAGAACAGGCCAGCCACCACATTCAACCAACCGTAGAGGTCCTTTCTAGCATGACTGACCCGCCAGCGCTGATTGTGAGCAATGGAAACCTTACTACGAGTGAGGTGAGCTCCTCTACGGCAAGAGAAGAGAGTCCCAAAGTGTTGCCTCATAGGAAGTCGGGGAGGTCTTCTGATGAAGATATGCCGGTCTGGCGTATCAGTAAACGCCAGGTACCCTCCATGATAGTCGGAGTTCTACTCTATACAGTCTTGAGCAACCTGATACTGCTCATCCACCTTCAGCTATTCGGCGGAAAAGAGCTGCTCTGGATTCTTCCGGCGCTCGTTATCCCGATCTTCTTCGGTGTTGTATATGGTCCCTGGGTAGGTCTGCTTACCGGTGGACTCGGCTACTTCCTCGGAAACTATACCTCTATCGTCATTAATTGGCATCCCAATGCGCAGAGTACGATCAGCTTTCTCACACTTGCCTCATTATCACTTCCCTGGTATTTTTGCCTGGCTTTCTTCAGTATCGGATGTGTTGCAGGTCTGGCCTTGCTCTTCACAAAGGGGCGTTACAACTCTATACGCGCCCTTGCTACAGCAGAGATTTTAGGCACATTCACCATACTCCTCGCTTTTATCATCGCTTTCAATGCCTTCTGGCCACGTTTATATCCTTATGAGACTGTCTGGCTTGATTTTACACACATAGCTCTTCCTAATATTGTGCTTGTCCTGATCCTGCTTCCTATCATGCTAATGATACGCCATTTTACAAATCGCGGCCGTCTCTCTTCCGATATCATATAATGCTTCACCTGGCGCAGCAGTATGGGGAATAGAGGTTTTCCCTCTTCATAACGTTTGTGAAAGAAGGCGATGCACAGGTTGCGATTGCTAAAACCGCCCGGTACCATAGTCCTAGACCTTCGCAGAACAGCTTGACTGCTCATTACCCAGGAAGGTACATTCAGAACAAGCGAGTGAACTCAAAACCAACAGAGCTGCAATGTGAAGAATGTATCCATCGGCATGCTTAGGTGCTGATACTATTTGAAACCGGATAGGGGACAGAGTAATGCCGTCTTTTAAAGGTCGTCGAGATAGCGCTAGAGATGAACATACGCCCGCGGAGAGGACTGGCGAACAGGACTCGATACAGATGCCAGGCCTTTTTAATCAGCACTCTCCCGAGGAGCAACCGTATTTTTCTGACCGGGTCTTGTCGCCCGTTGACACTGCCAACCTGCCGGCACATTATGCTTCTCCTGGGGCGACCCGCATATTAACCGAGACCTCTTCGCTGCCTCACGTTACTCGTCAGCTACCAGATGCCATGATTACCCCTGGTACCACCTCTAGCTTACCTGAGTACCATACCGACATGCTCACGGCAATGCAGAGTAACACGACCTCGCTGCGTCACCCGGTAGTGATTCGCGGCACGGGGAAAAAGGCTCCATCCCCACGCTCGAAGAGACGCCACTGGCTGACGCATGTTGTCGTTGTAAGCATGATAGCGCTGCTTGCGCTCATCACGTTGATGACGGTGTTGCCGGAGAGCGCGGATGGAGCACGAGGCTTTAATCCGTTCAAATGGGCCGGAAATCTATTTCCGGGCAGTAGTGACACTGGTATGAGCCTGGCCTCCCAGCGCGTCGCGACGGCAACATCGATCGCGCTCCATCATGGTCCCCTTGATCCTGGTCCTGCCAACAACAGTGCTCCCGTGTCTGGCAGTAGTTCCTCTGATACGTTTCCCTGGGGACAATGCACCTACTGGGCCGATTACCGCTATCACCAGGTGTCAGGCTTCTGGGTGGCATGGAACGGCAATGCCGATCGCTGGACGGCTGGAGCGCTAGCTTCGGGGTGGAGGGTCTCCTATAAGCCCGTCCTGCATTCAATCATTGTGTTGCAGCCTGGCGTGCAGGGCGCCGGCTATGTCGGGCACGTGGCCTTCGTTGAGAGCCTGGTCGCCAACAACGGTGCCAATACTAGCAACTTCAACTACTATGCCAATGGCGGCGGCTTCGGGATAAAGTCCTACTTTACCTTTTATGCCGGTAGCGGTGTGGCCTTTGTCTATCATCCCTAGCGTAACATACGAGGCTTATTGGCAAAGGGACGTAGGGGCGCCCCTACGTGTAAACGGCACCCCTATGTCCCTTGCACCTTCTTCTGGAACGGGTGGATAGCGCGCCTTGATACCTCTACATCTTGTCTTCGGCTTCCTCTCCACGTTTAGCGTTCTCGATGATATCGCCGCTCCTGAAAAGCACATTCTGGGCCGCTACACGCCACTTGGGCTGACGCCGCAGCAGGAACTCCAGGTCCATGGAGAAATGGAGAAACTCTTCCTCCTGCGCATGCGCCCTGATCTTTTTCGCCTCTTCGTCCTTTTCGATAGATAGACGCTGCTGGTACCAGTTGATGGCCTCGCATTCCTCTTTCAGAGAGGCGATGATGCGGGCAAATGTACGTGTCTCCTGTGATAGTTCATTGGCCGGCTCGTGATATTGCTCGAAACCCATGAGGGTATCCTTTCTAATGTGTAATGATGAAAGTAGGGACGTGTCATCACGTCCGCGTATGTCCCTGCCATTATTACGCATCAGATAGCGCGCGCGTTTCTCGGCTTTCTTCGTTACTCTTCTGATGGGGTGGATGAAGGGAGATCGTGCATGCCAGGTACTTTGAAGCGCAGGCGAGCGCTGCCAATACGCACGCTATCCCCGTGCTGCAGCGGGTAGCGCTGCATAGGAGTGAGCCGCACCTCGTCTACCCACGATCCATTGTGGCTCTTCAGATCTTCAAGATAGAAAAGCGTGTCCTCGCAATAAATGCGCGCATGCTTGCGTGAAATGGTCATTTTGGGATCGGCTGGCGTAAGATCGACATCCGGTGCCCAGCCATGTTTGGGGTCAGCGCGGCCTACAACGGCGTTTTTCTCCATGATGGGAAAGCGTTGGGCCGTCTCGTCGCCTTGTTCAAAGAACAGGTACGCGTATACCCCCTCCTCCTTCTCGATAATTTTGCCAGACCTATGCAAGGGGAGCATGCGCGCGGTTTTATCGTCCAGCGTGACATCGCCTGCCAGCGGCTTCATATCGGTGGTGCTGCTCGCGGGCCTATTTGTGGACATAGGCAGGGCTTCCAGCGCCGCCAGCAACGCGCCCCCCGAGGGGAAGCGCTGGGCAGGGGCCTTCGCCAGCGCCCGGTCTATGATCTCTTGCAGTGCGTTAGGCGTACCATGTGTATACTGGTCCAGGCGTGGCACTGTGGCGCTCATCTGGAGCAGACCCGTCTCTTCCTGGTCGCGACCAACGAAGGGGAGTCGCGCGGCTACCAGCTCGAAGAGCAGCAGTCCCACCTGGTAGACATCGCTCCAGGGGCCAATCGGGCCGTTTTGCATATATTCGGGCGGCGCGTACCGCGCATCAAGGTAGCCGATATCACCAGTGTGCTGGCTATGGACTGTATAGCCCAGCCCCTTGAGTAGAGGACGCAGCCCGAGATCATCAAGCTGTACATAGTCGCTGTCCTCCACAATCTGTACCGTCACCAACTGCGGGCGCAGGTCCAGGCCCGCGATACCCTGACTATGAAGGGTCTGCAAGCCACGTGCCATCTGTTGTGCCAGGTCCAGCGTGCGTTCCAGGGGGATGGTATCGTGATCCATCACGTACTTGAGCGTCACCCCGCGTGGTGGATCGGTGACAATGTAGATCCGGCTCCCCTCGATGCCCCAGTCGTGTATTTCCAGCACATGCGACGAACGCACCTGGCGGCGCTGCTCCAGGGGTTGAAGGAGCGCCTGTACTCGTTGCGTGTCGATTGTGACAGGCAGCTCCAATACGATGATGCCTACCACGTCGTTAGTATTTCGATTGTAGGCGGTATAGCTGGTCAGCAATGGGCCGGCCGTAATTACCGGCCCCAGTCGATAGGTGCCACCGCCTATTAGCCGAGGACTCTGCTGAGTCATACCTATCCCCTAACCTGTTTCTGGAGCAGGAGCGTATGCTCTAGTTATACAGCTTTTGCTTGATGTAGTCAATGATGGCCTGCCAGTTGTTGCTCACGGGCTTCAGGATATATTGCCCATCGGATGACTGGCCGTCTACCAGCACGTTCTGGTTGCTCAGCCCCACGCGATGGGCATTGGTGAGGTCCATTTTCAAGGCGAATTCCCCCAGGTCGGCCAGTGACATATTGGTATAGATGGTGTGCCGCAAGGCATCCATGGCGTTGAAGAGGTGAGGCCAGGTAGAGACCTGCTTGACCTTGCTCAGGGCTGCCTTGATGATCACTTGCTGGCGCGCTGAACGCGCAAAGTCTGTGCCTTCTGCCGGGTTGTCAAGGACCTCGCGGGCGCGCGCGTAGCGGATGGCCGTCTCGCCGTCCATATGCTGCGTGCCCTTGGAGAAGTGAACTTTGATCCAGCTTGCGTCAATGCTGGGATCGTCGTTCTTAGGGTACCGCGCTGTAAAGGAGTTGGGTACATAGACATCGATGCCCCCGATAGAATTGATCAGATCGCGGAAGCCCTCGAAGTTGATGGTCATCCAGTACTTGACATCCAGCCCGGTGATGAGCGAGATCTTCTGGGCCGCGGCGTTGCCACCGGCGGCGGGATCGCTCCCGTTATTTGAGCTAACTGAGTAGACAGAGTTAATCTTCTGGTAGTGTCCTGAACCGGCCGGCACCTGCACCCACAGATCGCGCGGGACTGAGATCAGCGTTGTATGCTGGCTCTGCGGCATCACGCTCATCACGATCATCGAGTCGGTCAGGTTCGCGCCCTGATGATTGCCTCCACCATAGCCCATCACGAGCACGTTGACGCGGTCGCTTGTGCTCATGTAGCCCGTCTGTGTGCTCAACGGCGATTGCGTGGAGATGGCTGAACCAAAGGCCATTACGCGCTGCGCCGTGAAAAATCCGAAGCCGCCAATGATACATAACAGCAAGATGACGGTGAGACAGCCAATGGTACAGCCTCTGCGGCGGCGTGGGCGCGATGATCTGTTCGAGCCGCTGAGCTTGCCGCCTCCCGGCTGCTGGTACGGATACGCCGGGTCGCGAGGCGGTGTATCCGGCTGCTGTGGGTACTGCTGGCGCTGCGGTTGCTGTGGATAGGCCGGAGGTTGTTGCGGGTACTGCGGGTATTGTTGCTGCGGATATTGATACGGCTTGCGCTCGCGTGATGGGTTTTTTGGTGTATCTTGAAAAGAACCAATAACCAGCTTACCCTGATCGTTGCGCTCAGGGCCAGGAAGATCAGACCATTTCGTGGGCTGCGTTGGTTCATCGGCCGGATAATAAGGCGTGTTGGACATTGCTTATCCTTCTCTTTTAATATTAGAAAAGCATATGAGAAATAGAAAGATACCTGTATATTTTATAACGAATGCAAACAAATCGTTCTATTGATATCTAACGAATCAGGAGAGCGGAAGTTTCGCTTTTATTTTTTGGTCCAGTCGGGCACATTGGCGCGGTCTTTGCCATGGCGGGTAGCGACGATTTCGGCCATAATCGCGAGCGCCGTCTCTTCGGGAGAGGTCGCGCCAATGTTTAGCCCGATGGGGCCGTGGATGCGGCTGATCTGTTCGTCGGTGAGGCCTTGTTTTTGCAGGCGCGCGTTGCGCTCCGCCCCGGTCTTACGGCTGCCTATGGCGCCGACATAGCCCACGCGCCGCGCCAGCACGACCTTCAGCGTGGGTTCATCGAATTTGGGGTCGTGCGTCAAGACCGCCACCGAGGTCGAGGGGTTGAGGTCCATCTTCTCCAGCACTTCATCGGGCCAGGCCACAATCAATTCGTCGGCGTGCGGGAAGCGCTCGCGTGTGGCAAAGGCGGCGCGGGCATCGACGACGATGACGCGATAGTTCAGGGTTCTGGCATAGGTGGTCAAAGGGATGGCGATATGGCCCGCGCCCACGATGATCAGCAGCGGCGGTGGTGGGAAGCCCTCGATGAAGACATCAACGGTCTGCGTTCCGGCGGCACCCTCAATGCTATAGCTGCGCGTGCTTGCTTCGCCGACCCAGATAGCGCGCTCGGCATCTTCGATCACCTGCGCGTCCAGCGCGGCGTCGCCCAGCGTACCCTGCGCGCTTTTATCCGGGAAGACAAGCAGCTTCGCGCCCACATGCTCAGGGCCGCGTACCAGCGTGGCGAGTGCCACGCCCTTCTCATGATCCAGGCGATCTTTCAGTGCTTCATAGAGTCCGCTCATGAGCAACTCCGGTTCGTGCTATTGTGTCTTTGTTGGGCCTCACCAGTCCAGGCGCTCGACAAAGACGTGGATAGTGCCGCCGCAGGCCAGGCCGATCTGCTCGATGTTGTCCTCTTCGGTGATGCCGAATTCGAGCATCTGCGGCTTGCCATTCTCGATCACTTCCAGCGCCGCCTCCACAACGGCCGGCTCGACGCAGCCGCCGCTCACCGAGCCGGTGATCTCGCCGTGTTCGCTGACAGCCAACTTGGCGCCCGGCCGGCGCGGTGCGGAGCCGGCCATCGAGACGACTGTGGCCACTGCCACCCGCTCGCCGCGCTCGCGCCAGCGCTCTACATCAGGAAGAATATCTTGCATTGGGAACCTCTCATTCCAGACTCATTATACAACAGGCTTGCTCCAGGCCGTGACAGCCTTGCGACGCGCGCCAGCGCTGCGCACAGGTCGGTTATCGTCAACCTGTTGCAGCAACTTCCCCAGGTTAATCAGGCTATCCAGGTTATGGGCAGGCAGGAAGTTGTCGACGAAGGGCAGCGCCGTCTTCATGCCGATAGTCAACGGGCGATAATCGGGCGAGCCGAGCAGCGGGTTGAGCCAGATCAGGCGATGACAACTGTGCTGCAGGCGGTCCATCTCTACCTGGAGCATACCGGCGTCGCCGCGGTCCCAGCCATCGCTGATGATCAGTACCACCGCGCCGCGTCCCAGCACGCGCCTGGCCCACTTCTGGTTGAAGGTGTGCAGCGCGTCTCCGATGCGCGTGCCGCCCGACCAGTCCTGCACGGATTTGGAGACCTCGCGCACGGCGTCGTCCACATCGCGCTTCTTGAGCTGCCGCGTGATGCAGGTGAGGCGTGTGCCAAAGACAAACGTTTCGACGTTCAGCAGGCCATTCGAGATGGTGTGGATGAAGTGTAGCAGCAGCCGCGAGTAGAGGCT
>JBDTHH010000526.1:0-9737 GCA_039937055.1 Ktedonobacteraceae bacterium
AGCACAGCGCCGCTGGTGCCATAGGCAATGGCATCTTCCGGCTTCAAAACGGCGACGCCCTTTGTGCGCTCAAGCCAGAGCTGGTTGTTGCTCAGCAGATCGTGATACTCTTGCAGGCGCGCGGGGAAGATGTCGGTGAAGGCGCGCACCATGGCGTCGAATTTGGGCGGCAGTTCGGCCTGTAGCCCGCCGGGGCAGATGTAGCTGGTCATCATGCGCACGCCCGAAATATACTCGAAGACATCCAGGATCATCTCGCGCTCGCGCATACAGTACAGGAAGACGCTCTGCGCCCCCAGGTCGAGCGCGTGCGTGCCCAGCCAGACAAGGTGGTTGGCAATGCGCTGGAGTTCCGCCAGCAGCACGCGCGCGTACTTGATCTTGTCGTTGATCTCATCCTCGATGCCGAGCAGTTTCTCAACTGCCAGCGCGTAGCCCAGGTTGTTGCAGAGAGGGGCCACATAGTCCATGCGGTCGGTCAGCACGAGGGCCTGGTGGTATGTTTTGTTCTCGGCGGTCTTCTCGATGCCGGTATGCAGGAAGCCGATATCGGGCACGGCCTTTACGATGGTCTCGCCGTCGATGGTCAACAGAAGGCGTAATACGCCATGCGTGCTGGGGTGCTGCGGCCCCATATTGATGGTCATCGTATCGGCGCGCAGCCCCTCATCCACTCCCCGGCTCTCATTGAGAGGATCGATAATTCCACTGGTTCCTAAAGGTGGTCGTTGCATAAGCAAGCCCTCTATCTCAAAGCATAGGCCAGGCGCGTCGCGTGCAGGCGTGATTACTCGCGCCCCTTCATGGTTCCCGGCTCCTGAGTTTCAGAAATAGTGCTGCGGCTCTCGTTGAGTTCGCGCCCTCCCGCTGTGCGCAGGGTCTGGCTGCCCACACCGGGGTCGGTATCGTAGGGTACCTGGCCGCCCCAGTGCGGCTCTGGCAGATCGAAGCCGGAGAGCGGGTAGTCTTTGCGCAGCGGATGGGTTGTCCAGTCATGGGGCATCATGATGCGGCGCAGGTCGGGATGCCCCGTAAAGGTGATGCCGAAGAGATCGTAGACCTCGCGCTCATACCAGTTGGCCGCCGCCCAGACCCGCGTTGCGGTCGGCACAGCCGGATGCTCCTCCCCGCGTGTGCCAACACGTGTTTTCAAGCGCAGCACGCTCTGCTGCTGAATGCTCAGCAGGTGGTAGACAATATCGAAGCGCGGTGTGCGTTCGGGCCAATCCACCGCCGTTATCGTCACCAGAAATGTGTAGCCCTGCTGTCTCTTTAAATAGTCGCAGACCGCTAGCAGGTGCTCCGGTTTCAGTACAATGGTCTGCTCGTCGCGGTAATCAATGGTCTCCACTACAGCCTGCGAGAACCGCTCGCGCACGGCCGCTACCGCCGATACTGCAATCTTGTCCATGCTCTCTCGCCTTCCTCACCCTCGCTCCGTCTCCGCCGGACCCGCCAGCTTCATGCCGCTGGCCTGTAGGGGATCGGGCGGGTTGGGGATGCCTTCGCGGATCTTGCGTTGTAGCTCATTCAGACCGAAGAGCAGCATCTCGGGGGTTGGCGGGCAGCCGGGCACGAAGATATCGACCGGCACGATCTTGTCTACCCCTTGCACGATGGCATAGTTATTGAAGACGCCGCCGCAGGAGGCACAGGCGCCCATCGCGATGACCCACTTGGGTTCAGGCATCTGGTCGTAGATCTGCCGCAGCACTGGCGCCATCTTGATCGAGCAGCGCCCGGCGACAATCATCAGGTCGGCCTGGCGCGGGGAGGCGCGGAACACCTCGGCCCCGAAGCGCGCGATATCAAAGCGGTCGGCGCTGGCCGCCATCATTTCAATTGCGCAGCATGCTAGTCCGAAGGTGACGGGCCAGAGAGAAGAGCTGCGGCCCCAATCGATCAGTTTGCTCACCTGGGTGGTCAGAATGCCGAAATCTCCATCACGTGTGTGCATCGGCACCGCTCCGTGCTTGAGGCGAGGCGTCTGCGTGTTCGAGTAGGCCTGTACCGGCTCCCAGGGGTTCTTCAGTCCCATGTGAACGCCCCTTTTCGCCACACATAGATATAGCCGACCGCCAGGATCAACAGGAAGATCAATAATTGAATCAGTCCCAATAGTTTCAGTTGATGAAGCAGGACGGCCAGTGGATAGAAAGACACGATCTCGATATCAAAAGCAATGAATAGCATACCGGTCAACAGATACTTGACCGGGAAGCGCCGCTTCGGCGGCTCAATTTCCTGAATACCACATTCATACGGCGCCAGTTTCTCCGCTGACGGCTTCCTGGGACCCAGGACCGCCGTCACCACCATGACCAGCAGGCCAAAGAGCACAGCTAGCGTTACCATAATGAAGATGGGGAGTGTTGTGCCCATACGCGGGTTCCTTTATAGTTCTCTGTCCGAGGTACTATGTTCGCTCAGTACCTGGTGTCATAAATACACTACCTCGCTAGTATGGTAGCACAGCCCGTCTATGCTGTCAAATAAATGTGACGCTTGCTCAAGGCAATCGCATCTAAATTTTCAAGTGTCCTGTAGAGCGCATGTATACAGCAGAGCTTTAAAAATTGGCTTGTTATAGCATGGCTTGCAGAGCCAGTTCCCAAAATTAGATGCGATTGCCCTGGACGTTTGCTACCAGTCCGCGTAGGGGTAATGGCAGGCCCATCCGTTGATCCACTATAGGGAGCGTTTCGATAGATGGGATGTGGAACTGATTGCTTGATAGCATTGCATGTTTGTTGACACGGGAAATGTATTCATCTATACTTGGCGCGCTGGATAGACATTGATCTACGATAGGTAGCCGGCGGGTAAGCCTGGTTCCAGAAAGGTAAGGGGAAGCAAGAGATCCATATTCCACGTGAATATTCTGATAAAGATAGGCTCTACGTTGAGCAGTATCAAGAAGGGTGAGAAGATGACGGTTCAACTCTCTATGAAACATACCAGTTGAACCCCTGAAAGGAGCATGTGGATGGCAGACGAAGAGCAAACAAATCCCCCGCGTCTATCGCCCTTTGACGTGATACGACACGTCGATGAACACCTGGGTGAATATTGGAGCGCTCGTGAATTATACAAGCTTCTTGGCTATACAGAGTGGCGTAACTTCCATACCGTCGTCGTCAAGAGAGCGATGAAAGCCTGTGAAGAGAATGGACACAGCATCTCGGATCACTTTGTACAATCATCCAAGGTGATCACGAGAGGCAAAGGAGCAAAGCAAAATGTGATGGATATCCTTCTCTCTCGTTATGCTGCCTATTTGGCAGTCATGAACGGCGATCCGAAAATGCCGATTGTGGCAATGGGACAGGAATACTTCGCGGCTCAAACTCGTCGTCAAGAGTTGGCAGATCAACTCGCCGCGCTCCCAGAGGAGCAAAAACGTCTGTATCTTCGTTCAGAGATATCCATCTACAATCGTCAATTAGCTGAGGCCGCTCATCAGGCAGGCGTCGTTCAATCGAGGGATTTTGCTATTTTCCAGGATCACGGCTATATGGGCTTATATGGTGGACTCAAGGCGAAGGATATCCATGTTTGGAAGAGCTTACAGAAAAATCAACAGATTCTCGATCATATGGGGAGCGAGGAATTGGCCGATAACATCTTTCGTGCCGCCCAAACCGACGCAAAATTGCGGCGAGAGCAGATTCAAGGGAAGCAGAGGGCAAATCAGACTCACTTCGAGGTAGGCAAAGAAGTTCGTGATACCATCAAGAGGTTGGGCGGCACCGTCCCTGAGAACCTTCCTACACCTCCAGAGAGCATTCAGCAATTACAACGGCGAGAGTACACACGACTCAAGCAGGATACGCAACCTTCGATATTTGATGATCTGGATGAATCCGAGCGAGAAGATTAAGCGAGATGCCCCAGCGTGCTCAGTTCTTTCTAGGCGTACGCTTGGGAAGGTTCGATCATGATGTAGTATCAACGCATGAGCCAGCGGCGCCTATACGAAATCAGGTATCCCTGCATCGCGGAGAGGCCTTGGTGTGGTTTGATTTCGTGTTGGGCGCCGCTGGCCCAGTACTCTCTTGCCCCTGGCAGCTTACTTCTCGATTGGCGCGCCGATCAGGCTGCCCCACTCGGTCCACGAGCCATCGTAGTTGCGTACATTTGGGTAGCCGAGCAGGTAGTGGAGCGCGAACCAGGTGTGGCTGCTGCGCTCGCCGATGCGGCAGTAGGCGATGACCTCTTTGTCGGGCGTGACGCCTTTGCCTTTGTAGATGGTGCTCAGTTCGTCCGCCGACTTGAAGGTGCCGTCCTCGCGCACGGCTGTGGACCAGGGTACGTTGGCGGCTCCAGGGATGTGTCCGCCGCGCTGTGCTCCCTCCTGTGGCAGGTTCGCCGGGGCTAGCAGTTCGCCGCTGTACTCGCCGGGCGAGCGCACATCAACCAGCGCCACACCCTGGGTCCCTACCTTGCCGAATACGAAGTCCCGCAACGCGCGGATGTTGGCGTCGGGCTGCGCGGCGTGATACTGCGTGCGTGGATAGCTCGGCAGCTCGCTGGTGATCTCGCGCTTGTCGGCGAGCCACTTCACACGTCCGCCATCCAGCAGGCGCGTATCCTGGTGCCCGTAGTATTTGAGCAGCCACAGCGCCCAGGCCGCGAACCAGTTGTTGTTGTCTCCATACAGCACGACAGTGGTATCGTTGCTCACGCCGGCGCGGCTGAGCAAATCCTCCAGGTGCTCCTTGTCTACGGGGGCGCGTACGACCTGGTCCTGTAGCTCTTTCTTCCAGTTGAAGCCAATGGCCCCTGGGATGTGTCCCTGATCGTAGCCCTTTGTATCCACGTCTACTTCAATCAGTCGCACCTTGGGATCGTTCAAGTGGGCCTGCACCCAATCCGCATCAACCAATACCTCTGGATGGGCGTACCCTTTGCTCTCCGACATTGCTGCTCCTTTCATACTTTCACAAGAAAAATAGGTGGGTCATTTCTGACTTTGTTAAGCAACTTACTCAACAATAGTTTTCTATGTGGTGATAACATTGAAATGCGTGGATTTATTCCTGTCGGGCTTAGGCCAGGCTGAGGAAGCGCCAATAGCGTCAAGTGAAGTCGAAATGGAGGCCGTCCGGCGTCTGCGTAGGGGCGACGGCTTTTCGCAGGGGTAGGGGTTTTTAGAGCGCTTTCCACGGCGCCCCTACCCCTCGTGCATCTTTCGTTAGATGATACCTTCCCCTTCCATCCCTTTTCCAGGAGCCTGCAAAAAACCTACCCCTGCGAAGGCGACGGCTTGCCTCGCCCACGTAGCCCGACGCGGGTGAGACAAGCCGTCGCCCCTACGGAAGCCGAGGAAGAGCTTACCATTCTCCGTACTTGTACTTCGTCTCCCGCTCGATCAACCTGCGTTCATCTTCGTCCAGGCCAAACGCGTCATATACGATCTCGTTCAGCTCTGTCTCCAGGCGCATAATTTCCCCGGTGAGTTGCTCGATTTCCGCCCTCTGCTCGCGCAGCAGCTCTTCCCAATCGCCGCGCTCGCGCAGCGGGATAGGGCGCTTGAACGATTTGCGCGCCTCTTCCTTGAATTGGTCAAAGGATAGGTCCCACCAGAGCGCGAGCCGCTGGTTAATCTTGTCCTGCTTTCCCAGCACTGTGCCGAGGTCGCTCTGAATACGGTGCGTGGTCTTCCGACGCACTTTGTAGCGTTGCTTCGCTATCCTGGTGATCTGCTGCGCGAGCGCGCCGATGCGGGCATGTTGCTCGTTGGTGAGCGTGGGGATGGGGAGTCGCTCCATGAATTGCCTGAACAAGCGGTAAATGAGCGTGCCGGCACGCTCGCCTAATGGCTGCGATATATGCGTCAAAGTGAACCAGAGGGTGCGCGATGCCAGCATACCTAGTAGAGTATACGAATCCGTGGGAATGCAATACCCTGTATTCCCTATGTACACTCCTGGTTCGCCCCAACTGAAACGCACCTTGCGGGTGATGTCGGGATAGAAAATCTTCGGTTGCTCGAAAACATCGTAATAAGCGCAAGGCCGTAGTTCCCACCAGAATTGGCCCTTATCTTGACGCTTACGAGCAGCTTCAGCGAATGGCTCCAGATGTGCAGCTAATGCAGGATAGCGCCTGGCAAACTTCTCCCAGACTGGCTGTTCCATTGGCTCTACTCCTGGGAAAACTCGCGCGCTCCAACCTGAAGGGAGAGAGATCAGCCAGCGTCCCTCGTTCTCCTGGTACCAGGGGCGCAGATCCTCGCCGCGCAGCACCGGCTTGATGAGGTCGGCGCAGCCAGGATCGGCCTTCAGCAGGCGCTCGCGTGTGGCGCTATCGATGATGAATGCTTCGTTCAGGCCCGTCAGGATACCTCTGTACATCTGCTTGTTGACCACCTCGCCCAGCGGTTTCCCTACTTGCATGATTTTGCTAAAGAGCAGACGCGAGGCATCGCTTTTTAGTTGCCAGCCGCTGTCGGGCTGGTCGTGGATAGAGAGGGGAAACAGCCTCTCGGCAAGCTGGTCCTTGAATTCGGGGATGCGCTCGCCGCGCGAGAAGATCGCTACCTGGGCTTTGTTTCCATCGATTGGCTCTGTCTTATGCACAATCTGGATGGATGGGCTGAGATCGGGCGCATCGGCGAACACGCGCGTATTGCCCAGGTCGATGATGCTTTCTATGGTTGTGTGCAGGCGCAGATGCCGGCGCAGGGGTGTGGCGTAGTTTGCACGCATCCATGTGTTGCTGCTGATATACGCCAGCCGTCCCCCCGTGCGCAGCAGGCGCAGTCCCTGGGCAAAGAAGTACACGAACAGGTCAGCCACGCCATGGTAGACCTCGAAATGTTCCTGAAAGAAGGGTTTATCGGCCCCCAACTTCTCCTGGCGCACGTAGGGCGGGTTGCCGATGACGACATCGAAGCCCGCTTTCTCACCCAGCGACCGGCCGTTGTGATCGTAGAAGACATCGGGAAACTCCAGTTCCCAATGGAAGAGGCGCTTCGCCGTCCCCAGCACGCTTGCCTGTTCGCGCCAGGCCTGGTAGCGCTCCTCTTGCGCGGGTACCAGGGCGTGTGCCTTGCCGAGGGCATACTCCGCCAGTGAGCGCCACACATCCGAGCTTACCTCGACATCGTAGAACAGGGCCGCCCCCAGGTCCAGCAGGTAGCGGTACTTCTCAATGAAGCGCGCACGCAGCTCTTCGTAGTCCGCCTCCTGCTGCTTGACTTCCGCGATAGTGCTGCCGGAGCTATGTTCGATGGCGCTGATGGTATCCAGGGCGCTGCCGATACTACGGCGGAACTCCTCGTCCTCCTCAAGCATTGACAACTGCGCGACCGTTCCCTCTTCTGCCTGCATAGCCTCCAGCGCCTGCTGAGCGCGTTTCTGGGCCAGCAGTTCTGCGGGGTGCTGGCCAGCGGCCACCTCGGCGAGCCAGGAGCCGAGGAGCGCATTGCCGGGCCGCAGGTGGTGATCGAGGAAGTTCAGCGGGTAGCCTTTAGCGGCAGTGGAGAGCCAGAGCGACAGCTTGGCAAGTTCCACGGACAGCGGATTGAGGTCGACGCCGTAGATGCATTGCTGGACCACGCGCCGTTTCCAGTATGTCATATCCGTCTCGGCCTCGGTCCTGCCCTGCGGCTGCACCCCAAGCTCAACGAGGTAGCGCGCGATATATTCCACCACCTCGACGGGGAAGTGGCCGCTGCCCATAGCGGGATCAAGCACATTCACCGCCAGCACCGCCTCGATGCGCGCGGCATCGCTCTCCAGGCCGCGCACCGCTGCGTCCAGCACCGGTTGCAGCGTCTGCTCGACCATGTACTTGACGATGAAATCAGGCGTATAGTAGCTGCCCGTGAGCTTGCGCTCGCCGGTGTCCGTCGTAAAATAGACCTCGCCCACTTTGTAGCGCGCGGCCACATCCTTGCGCGGCACCCCCTGGGCTGGCACGATCTTGCTGCTGGCGCGCAGCTCCACCATGGGTTCCGTGGCGACATGCAGCGTGTATTCAAGCAGGCTTTCATAGATGGTGCCGAGGTGGCGCTCGGAGAGGTCGCGGTAATCGATGAACTGCAAGTTGGCGCGCGTCAGCTTGCTGATAGCCCAGCACAGGCCTAGATCGCCGACGATGTAGCGCTCCAGAAAAGGCAGCGTCTGCGGGTCGAAGAGTCCACCGTTAAAGGTGGTCACGCCCAGCCACTCGTTCCCCTTGTCGATACTGCCAAAGAGGGTCTTCAGGCGCTGCCAGTAGTCGCCGGATGTGGGGATCAGCATCGGGTCTACCAGCTCGCTGATGACTTCGTGTTTGATGGCCTGCAAGCTATATCTTCGCTTGTAGCGCTCATTTTCCTGGATCGGCAACAGGTTGCGGGCCTCGGCATAGAGAATGAAGAGCAGCCGGTAGAGCAGGATAAGCGAGTTTTCGTAGATCTCCTTGCGCGTTTCGGGGGTCGGCTTGAGGCCATTGGCGGTAAAATCTAAAAATCCCTGCGCCACATAGCGTAGCGCGTCATAGACCTGCTGGCTCAGATCGTCGCGTATCTTCTGGGCCGACTCTGCGCTTGCCTCCAGGATAGAGCCAAGCGCGAGCGGTCCTGGCTCAAACGCCCGCCGCCGGAAGAAGGCGTAGAAATACAAAAAGCGCTCTACTTTGTTGTCTATCAATAGCGCAGGCAGATCGACCTCGTAGAAGACCTCCAGCCGGTGAGCGCTCTGCTCATGATAGAGCCGCCACTGCTGCCCGTTGGTGAGTATCCCCCAGGGAAGCTTGCTGTGTAGCATGTAGAAGAAAATCTGGTACGAGGGATTTTTGTTATTGAACGCGTCCCCGCTACGATTCCCACCCTTCACTACCTGGTCAAGCGAACGCCCCCATTGTTTTGCGTCCCCAATGGCAATGGCGCCGTGATGCGCTACATTTTCATCGATGACGTGATCCTTATTTGCGATACGTTGCGCCTCGTTCGCATAGAAAATGTAGTCAGGCCGCTGGATGCCACCCGGTACCTGGAGGGTAGCCTGTACCTCGAAGGTATGCCCCAGTGCCTCAAGCACGGGTCTGATCCAGTCGCGCTCGGTCTGGGCCTCGTTGCTGCCAGGTGCATATGTGCTGTAGAGTTTCCTGAGCGCCTCCATAACCGGAGCTGCCTCCGCCAGCAAGCGTTGCCAGCCGTCCTCTTTCGGGAGAATGCGATTGAGGTAGTGATCGGAGAAGAGACGCTGATTACGATGTGCGGCCTCGCGCGGCCCCGCTGGCGAAGCTTGCGGTAACTCTGGCACTATGCACCCCTACCTCTACAAAAAATCTTGCGATCACTATCAGGCATCTACTATAGCACAGGTCAAAACGGCGAGGCAAGCCACACGCCTCTATACCATGGTGATCCGCGTAGGGGCGATGGCTTTTCGCAGGGGTAGGCTTTTTGCGGGCTCATGGAAAGTGAGGCATAATCAGACACGAGAAGGAAGAGAGGTAGGGGCGCGGTTTACAAGCCCGCCTGTTCGCCGACGAGATCATGATGCCATTGGCGAACAGGCGGGCTTGTAAACCGCGCCCCTACCTCTCTTCTTTCTCTTGTCCGAGTATGCCTCACTTTCCATGAGCCCGCAAAAAACCGCCCCCTGCGAAAAGCCATCGCCGGCGCCCGCTCCCTACGCGGTTCACCAATATCGGCAACCTTGAATATTGACAATCTTGTGATACAGCCGTATACTTGCTCTGCACTTTCTGCTATACAGAACGGTACTTCGCTGGATATTTAC
>JBDTHH010000527.1:0-4835 GCA_039937055.1 Ktedonobacteraceae bacterium
GCCTCGCGTTGCTCACACAGAGCCGATCCGCCAGCGGAGCGCTGGTTGGGGGTCTCTGGCTGCTCAATATTCTCTTTGTCTCGATCTTTGCCTCTATCGCCTGGCTCAGGCCGATCTTGCTTTTTCCGGCCACCCTGATCATCTATCCGGCGACCCACGTTCCAGCGGCGGATTTCACTACCTACTGGCTGACTACCCGCTTCGAGTTGCTGGCAGGGGCACTGATCCTCCTGGCACTTGACTGGCTGCTCCTGCGCGACACGGAGCGATTATTGAAAGGAGCTACCGAAGAATGACACTGCATTACATGCTGGGCGCGTTACGCTACGAATTTCGTATGCAGGTCCGCCGTCCTACTGTCTGGATTACCTTTATTGTCATCACTATCCTGCTGCTCTTAGAGTTCAATCAGGGCCAGGATAGCCTGAACATCACTCTACCGGCCACTCTGGCGCATTACCCGCTGCTCTCGGTGATCGCCGATTGGACGCTTAACGTGAATACGTACCTGCCACTGTGCATTGGCGCCCTGCTCGCCGGTCGCCTGCCGCGAGACCGGCGCACAAAAGTGGATGAGCTGTTTACGACCATGCCGGCTACGCTGAACGTGCGCCTGTTTGGGAAATACCTGGGCAGCATGCTCGCTACGCTGATCCCGATGTTCCTGGTCTACTTCGGTGTGATTGGCTACATCCTGTACCTGACGCACAATATCATGGTCATTCCGCTGGCTTTGGAAACCTTTGCGGTCATTGCGCTGCCCGGTGTGCTGTTCGTCAGCGCCTTCTCGATTGCCTGCCCGGCCATCATGTGGGTGCCGCTCTACCAGTTCTTATTCATCTGCTACTGGTTCTGGAATACGCTCTGGTTCCATAAGGAACTGTTCAACCTTGGCCGGACCATTCTCTCACCAATAGGAGTATATATCGCCTTTGGCTTCTATGGACTTGGGCCGCTTGAGACGGGTCCTCATGGAGACCCTGGTATCCATGCCACCCCTCTACTGGCGGGAGCAAGTATCCTCCTGCTCGTCGGAAGCGCCCTGCTGGTCATGTTTGTGCTCGAACGCTTCCTGAAATGGCGGCAAGCCCGCTTATAGCTGGCCGCTGGAGCGCCTGAACGGTGGAGAAGCTGCACTTCTCCCTCGCCCCCAGAATGCAAAGCACATCCTTTTCCATCCATCTGATCTACATAACACTATAGGAGATACATCATGGAAATAGTTATCAACGATCTCACCAAAGTCTATCGCGGCGGCGTCCAGGCCTTGCAGGGCATTGATTTGACGATCCCCAATGGCATGTTCGGGCTGCTGGGGCCGAATGGCGCGGGCAAAACAACCTTGATGCGCATCCTGGCGGGCATCTTACGCCCGACGAGCGGGATGCTGCGTATTGGCGCAAACGATGGGACCACGGAGCGCGGGCGGACCGAGGTCAAACGCATCCTGGGCTATCTGCCACAGGACTTAGGCATGTATCCCGATCTCTCGGCGCGCGAGTTCCTGGATTATGTCGGTATTCTCAAAGGCCTGGATAAGCGCCAGGCGCGCCTGCAGCGTGTCGATGAGTTGTTGGAGATGGTGAGCCTGAAACAGGTTGCCAGGCGCAGGCTCAAGACCTTTTCAGGTGGCATGAAGCGCCGGGTGGGCATTGCCCAGGCGCTGCTCAACGATCCCCGGCTGCTGGTGGTTGACGAACCGACGGCGGGGCTTGATCCCGAAGAGCGTATTCGCTTCCGTAACCTGCTCGCCGACCTGGGTGGGGAGCGCACGGTGCTGCTCTCAACGCACATCGTCGAAGATATTGCCCAGACATGCCAGAACCTGGCGGTTATGCGTAATGGGCGGGTCCTGTTCCGTGGCACCATCGCCCAGATGCTCCAGGAGACGCGCGGCAAGGTCTGGCTCGTGACCACCAGTGGCTCCAAGCTGGCTGGAGACTTCACGGTGGTCTCCACGCTCAATATGGGGGCTACGATCCAGTACCGTGTCGTGGGCCAGCCTGCCCCGCAGGCCGGCATACTTTCTGCGCTCCCCACTGAGCCTGGTCTGGAAGATGGCTATGTCTGGCTGATGCGCGAGCAACAGACGCCTGCCTCTAGCGCGCTGCTCTCTTAAGCTAGCGTATTGGCATGTTGGTTACGTGCGAGTACCCATGAAGGGTACTCGCAGCGCGTTTTTGGAGGTTAAACGTTTTGATCGGCGTGGGCACCGGGGGGTGGGGCCTGCTCTGTGACCTGCTCAGAACGCGCAATGGGCGTATCCTGCGGGGGTGGCATTGCAGGTTGAGGCATATTGGGAGCGGCAGTTTCAGAGGAGGTCATCACATCATGGGCTGCTACTGTTGTGATCGCCTCGGACGGGGTTACTTGTGTGTAGGCATTGTATGCTCCATTGTGGTGTAGGATCTCCAGCGCCTCCTGAGAACGCTCACCTGCCTGCACTGTCACGATAACACGGCCGGCTTCAAGCTCCTGGTGGTAGTAGTGTGCCTCCTCTTCCGGTAGCCCCATAGTGGTGAGCCTGCCTAGAAGACCGCCTGCCGACGCCCCGATGCCGGCGGCCAGGATGCCACCGGCCAGCGCGGGACCAAGGCCAGGAATCAAGAAGATCACCGCTGCGCCTATCAGGCTCCCAATCACTGCTCCTGTGACTGTGCGCTTCTCCGTCTCTGCTTCCACCTCACCGGAGTGTGCCTCCTGCGACTCTTCCTGGGAAGGTGTGTCGTCGCGGACCATAAAGCCGATCTGATCGTCACGAAATCCTGCCTGTTGCAGTTCATGTATCGCACGCTGTACCTGCTCACGCTCAGTAAAAACGCCCGCTACAGTGGTTCGCTGGCTCATCGTCATACTATTCGCGCTCCTCTCTCGCAACCTGCTCTGCAATTTGTAATTGATACGAGTCAATGCAGGGAAAAGTTCCAGTGCCGGGGTCATTTTGTAGCGCAGTATTTGTGCCGAAAGGGTGCTTTCTACTCAAAAGAGCGGTCTCAACTCTCGATAAGGAGGGCGCATGTTCCTTCTATCATCGTGCATCCTGGCGTAAGGATCAACAAAGGTAGCAACAATATCGCTCAACAGGGTACAGGTGACGATGAAGAAACAGCTAATGACGACGATGGCCTGTGCAACGGGATAGTCACGCAAGTTGATGGCATTGAGCAGAGTGGCACTCAGCCCAGGAATATGGAGCAGGTATTCTGTGATGAGCACGCTGGTCACAATCAAGCCCAGCGCAGGACCCAGCGCTGAGAGTAGCGGGATGAGCGCGCCTGGCAGCGCGTGCCGCAAGAGCACGGTTCTTTCCTGCAACCCTTTCGCGCGTGCTGTGCGCACGTCATCGCACTTCAGCGTCTCCAGCATCGAAGTTCTGGCGAGGCGATAGAACAGCCCACCGCCCATGATAGCGATGAGCAGCACCGGGACAACATGGACCTGCCAATCGTTCATAGGCAGAGGGCGCACTCCCCACTTGTATAGCCAGACCATAAGCATCTGAAAACTTACGATGAGGACTATACCAGGGAGCGCAGAGAGCAGAAATACAACACGGGTTATGGTGCTGGCTGCGCGGGTCTCTGATCGTAAGGCAACGCTGATCCCGGCAGGAATCCCTATAAGCATGCTGGCGGCCAGAGCCTCCAGCGCCAGTGCTCCCGAAGCAGGGAGGCCCGGAGCCACGATCTCCCAGACTGGTTGTTGTACAGTATGGTAGGAGAGACCGAAGTTCCCATGCAGGCAGTTGATCACATAGTGGATATACTGTTGCCACCAGGGGAGATCAAACCCGTAGATATGTCTCCGTTGCTGGTAGAGAACTGAATTGACCCCATGCTCTCCAAACAATGCCCGTATGGGGTCACCAGGAGCGTAATAACCTGCGATGAAGATGACGAATGTGCTGCCCACTAACACATATATCAGTTTGATGGCGCGAGCAAGTAAAAAGCGATACATGTCTTACCCTTCTTTCCTGGAGCGGCTTTTCACAGTAAACAGCTATTGTCTACTCTGGTAGACGTTTTCTCTCCTGGAAAGTTCCCGGTTACAAGCGGGACTGTATCTGACCCTACCGCACATCCATATACATACGTTGTAATCGTGCGGGCGAGGTGCCAAGCTTATAGAGGATACGCAGGCTCCACATCAACAAGATAGTGCGCACAAGTCCGTGACGTTCGTGCCGCCTGGCCGAGGTTCTTACATACTGCGGCAGCAGCACCACCTTGCCGATCTGGCGCAGGCGCGTGATAATCTCCAGGTCCTCCATCAAGGGCTGGTCGGGATAGCCACCGACCGCTTTGAAACTGCTGGCGCGGATGAAATAGGCCTGGTCTCCGGTGAAGAGGGTGCGTAAGCGCGAGCGCAGGTTTGTGCTAAAGGCCACCAGCCGGTAGGGCCAGCGTTCGCAGTTGAAACAGATGCGGAACGCGCCGCCAACAACGCGCGGCTCCGTGAGCGTCCGCTCAATGGCGCTAAAAGCATCGGCGGGCAGATATGTATCGGCATGCAGAAAGAGCAGCACATCGCCGCATGCACAAGCGGCCCCCGCGTTCATCTGGCGAGCGCGCCCGCGCGGGGCCGCGATCACTCTCCCATACGTATTTCCTATAGCCATGGTCCTATCGTTGCTGCCGCCATCGACGATCAGTAGTTCACATTCGTGGCCAACGCATTGCTCGCTGAGTTGTGCCAGTTGTTGCTCCAATACCGCCTCCTCATTCAGGACGGGAATGATGATTGAAAAACGCATGACAATCTCCGCATTATGATGATACGGCGAGTTTGCAGGGCGAATCCGTAGGGCGTGGCTGGCCTCGCCAGTCAGCCCG
>JBDTHH010000528.1:0-8276 GCA_039937055.1 Ktedonobacteraceae bacterium
ACCGTCGGGACAAAGTAGTGCGAGACCTGGTCCACGACCTTCTGAATAGGGGCTTTCGACCCTTGAGCATCCTGGACAAGCCGGATGATCTGGGCCAGCGCCGTATCCTTGCCCACTTTTGTGGCACGAAAGTGGAAACTCCCCGTCTGGTTCATGGTCGCACCAATCACCTGATCTCCGGTTTGCTTCTCGACCGGGATAGACTCTCCGGAAATCATGCTCTCGTCTACGGACGAATTGCCATCCAGCACTACGCCATCAACCGGAATCTTCTCGCCAGGGCGTACCACGATGGTATCGCCAACCAGTACTTCCTCAAATGGAATATCTCCCTCCACGCCATCACGCACCACACGCGCCGTCTTGGCCTGCAAGCCGATCAACTTTTTAATGGCTTCGCTCGTGCGCCCCCTCGCTCGCAGTTCGAGTGCCAGACCCAGGTTGACGAGCGCGACGACAACTGCGGACACATCATAAAAGACTTCCGCGAAATTCGCCTGGGGGAAGATGTGTGGGACGAGCACCGCCACCGTCGAGTACAACCAAGCCGCGGAGATGCCAATGGCGATCAACGTATGCATGTTGGCCTGACGGTGTGTAATGGCCTGCCACATACCCGTAAAGAAGTGGCTGCCTGCCCATACCATGACTGGGATCGTTACCAGCCCAAGCAGGCCCCAGACGAGGCGGCGTGCATCACTTGCAGGCGTCAACCAGTCGCGCAGCCCCGGGAAGAACTCTGGATAAGAGAAGACGATCACCGGAAGCGAAATGATGGCCGCGAACCAGAACTTCCTGAGTAATGCCTTATACTCCTGGGCGCGACCCTGCTCCGCGCGGTCGCTAGATGTCTCGGCAGAGGCCATTGCACCGGGTTCTCGTACCTGATACCCCGACGCTACAATCGCCTGCTCTACTTTCTTGCGGTCAATGAAGCCGGGAATATAGGCAATATGCGCCTGCTGTGTCGCGAGGTTCACTGTCGCTGTAAGCACTCCAGGTGTCTGTTGCAGGGCCTTTTCGATGCTGACAACACAGGATGCACAATGTATGCCCTCGATGTCGAGCTGCGTGGTTGCCGCGCCAAGCGTATATCCGACCGCTTTGGCTCGTTTCACAATACGGTCCACCTGTGTTTCAGACGGATCAAATGTAATGCGCACCAACTTTGCGCGTGCATTGGCCGTCACCTTGCACACACCTGGGAGCGTTTTGAGCTGCTCTTCCAATCGGCTCGCTCCATGTTGTCCATCAATAGCAACGACTGGCAGTTCAATATGCTGAAGTCCCCTGTTTTCGGACACACCTGTCGTGGCCGATCCCGTGCGTTCGCGGTCAAACTGTTGCACACACCTTTCGGAGCAGAAGGAGAAGGTCTCCGCACCGACCGTGCGCTGTGCAAACGCCCGTTCTGTTTCAATGGTCATGCCACAAATGGGGTCGCGAACAGTCGCCCCTTGCTGTGGTGTTTGTATCATCTGTTGTTCCTCTTTTCGGAAAAAAAGTGTCTTTGTAAAGGTACTGAAACGTTCTGCTGTAAAACTCTGTCCCGTACAGCGTTCGACCTGCACACCCTGTCTGCTTCTATTTTGCTTTCCCTGACTGAGACCCACTTGATGGAGGACTGATGCTACGCTGAATATTCAAAAGAGGACTGAAAATTCAGGCGTTGTGGAAAAGAAGCTTCTCATCATACGTGTCAAGGAGGCCCCTGCTTTCAAGCATGAGGATGAAGTGCCACGTGTGTTGAAAGTCAACTACCTCTCGCATCAGGTACATCGGGACTGCTGGAACCAGCGGGCATTCTGGGAAAGAGTAGATGCAGGCCCTGCACTTCAGCCATGGGCAAGGTGATTTCCCGGAGCCAACACATGGATGTTTATCTGATACTCGGCACACCGACATGGAAGCCAGCACGCTCTATTGCAGCGACCAGATGATCACTATCCGTGAGCGATGGGTCATACTCGACATACGCCATCTCTATCGCGGGATTGACATAGACATGGACGGCTCCATGTGTGCGCGTAAGCGCACGTTCGACGATGAGCGCCCCACCGCGTCTCAAGTTGTCAATGGGCAAGGTGATACGCGTTGTCTTCATGGCTTTGTTCCTCTTCCCAGGCGACCTGCATGGTCGCAATATTTCTCTTGAGCGCGCAATGAATTGCGCCATGCCTCATGGAATGAATCGTCTATTAGCAGTATTGAAGATATTTCTGTTGCGCAGATGAGGCATGGCTGATGGAATGCTGAGGATTCCAGGCATGGTAGGAGGCTTTCAGGGATAGGTCTTTATGGCCCTACTCCTGAGCCTGCTCGGGTTTCAAGTCTTTTGGTCCGCCTCGCAATATGTATTTGGGGCAGCTCCTTGAAAGATAGGGGGATGCGGCAGCCCTTACTTCAATAACTTCAGGAGAGCATCAGCAACCATTCAACTTCGCCACAGTCGAACAAGGTATACTTCGCAAAGTAATTCCATTGAAACATCTCACGAGTTCATGAAAGGACCTTTCCGATGAGAAAGCTACGATTGATAGCGGTCGTATTTGTGGCGCTTGTGGCATTTGTTGGCTTCAACCTGACCGCTTCTGCGACAGCACATGCACAGACGACGAGCATGGATGGTTGCGTCCACCAACCAACCATAGACACGCTTGAAGCATGTGTTGATCATGCGGCAGATCAAGGATTCATTGACAGTCGTTGGGTCACCCAGAGCCTGCTCGCCAAGCTTGACAGGGCTGAGAATGCACTCAGACACGGGCGCACTTCAAGAGCTCTCGACGCGCTCAACGCGTTTGTCTCTGAAGTCAGAGCGCAATCCGGCGAGCATATCGTTCCGGTGCATGCCATGGGCCTGGTGATGCATGCTCATTTGGTGATCGAGGCATTGGAAAACACGTAGGCGGCCGAAATGGTAGAGAAGTCTGTTTAGATTGAGTTCAGGGCGAGGTCTTGCTCGGCGGTCCGGTGCATGTCCTCGCCTTTCTGCATTCGTGAAATGTTGGAGGACCGTTTGCTCGTCCGCAATCGAAAAGGTCATGCCAAGAAACTCACCCCTGATGGAGGGTAGGGGTACTAGGGGCGGAGCCAGAGAGGGATACGAACTAGAACCGTGGTGCCATGGTTTGGTTGGCTCTCAAGGGTGATCTCCCCTTCATGCTGTTCGACGATCCACCGGGCAATTGATAAACCCAGGCCCGATCCGCCTGGATCACGACTGCGACCGGGATCGGCACGGTAGAGCCGTTCAAACACATGTGGCAGATCTTCCGCTGAAATACCAATGCCGGTATCACGTACTGTCATGATGGCATCAACGGACTCACGATGAAGACCAACCGTGATCTGTCCGTCAGGAGGCGTGTATTTGAGCGCGTTATCGAGCAAGATTAAGAGCACCTGTTTGAGTTTATCCGCGTTACCCTCGACTTTTGAAGGCTCGAATGGCTCAAGCAGGAGCGTTTGTCCCTGTGAAAGGTGATGTGCTTCACGAAAGGCGTCCAAAATGACCGGGTCGAGGTCAACCGGGCGGCGTTTGAGTGTGCTTCCTGCATCGGCACGCGCCAGCGACAGCAGATCGGCCACCAAACGAGTCAGGCGATTGGCTTCTCGCATGGCCTCATCCACTGCTTCTTTGCGCTCTGCTTCGGGCATATACTGGTGGCGACTGAGCAGTTCCAGATTCCCCTGAATGGCCGTGAGCGGGGCACGCAGTTCGTGTGAGGCGTCCGCTATAAACCGTTGTTGCGCGCGATAGGTGGCTTCAATGCTTCCCAGCATCTCATTGAAGGTAGTGGCAAGGCGACCAAGCTCATCACGGCGAACAGGGGTCTCGATGCGGCGCGACAGATCGTGCGAGTGCGCAATCATCTGAGTGGTCTGGATCATCCTGGAAATGGGGCGCAAGGCATTACCTGCGATCGCCCAACTGCCCACGAGTGCAATGACGAGACTGCTCAACCCCAAAATGAGTAAGTCAATTTGGAAGCTTTGCATGCTGGCATCAAGTCTGCCCAGGGGAGTCAGCGCCTCGATGTAGCCGATGACCATTCCAGTGTGCTGTACGGAGAGGACATAGACGCGCCAGCGTTGTCCTGACGAAGAGATCAGCCCAAAGTGCCCATTGGAAGGCGTCGTGACCCCACCCATCAGCGGTGGGAAGAGCCGGACGATGCCATCGTATGCTGGGCCAGAAGGTTTCTGAAGTACGAACCCCGGCTCAACGGTTGGCGCGATTTCGGCATCAGAAGTGTTCTCCTGGAGGGTTCCATCAGGAGCATAGAGACGAAGGACAATTTCGAGATTGCTGCCTTTTTCAGTCAGATGCAGCCCTTTCGTTGAGATGGCCGCTTCAGACGCGATGTGACCAGCACTGACAGCCAGGGTACGGTCCAGATCATCATACTGGCTGCGGGCATGGATCGCATAGCAGAGGACCGTGAACATGGGCAAGATCAGCGCGAACAAGATCCCATAGCATAAGGCCAGCCGCAGGCGGATCGACATAGCCTATCCTTCTTTCAAGACGTAGCCGACATTGCGTATCGTATGAATCAGCCGTGGTTCCCCTTCAGCCTCAAGCTTCTGGCGCACCTGCTTGACGTACACTTCGACCACATTGCCACCGAAATCATAGCCCCAGACACGGTCGAGCAGGATATCTTTGGAAAGCACCTGTCGGGGATGGGAAAGAAATTCCTGGAGCAGTTTAAATTCCTGGCTCGTCAGGGTAACTTCACATTGCCCTCGACGCACACTATGGCTCCCGGTATCCATCGAAAGGTCAGCAAAGCGTAAAACAGGAGGATGATCCACCTGTTGTCTCCTCAAGAGAGCATGAACCCGTGCCAACAACACCTCAAAGCTGAATGGCTTGAGGACGTAGTCGTCAGCCCCCAATGTCAACCCTTGTATCTGGTCATTAGGTGTATCTTTGCCGCTCAGCAGGAGTACTGGCAGATGTTCATCACCAGCGCGCAAACGCTGCAATACCTCAAAACCGTTGAGACCGGGCATCATGATATCAAGAATCACTACGTCCGAGGGACGTTCTCGTGCACTCGTCAGTCCCTCGGCTCCAGATTGAACCGTCTCAACCATAAATCCTTCGTAAGATAAACCACGTTTCAACAAACTGGTTACAGCAGGATCATCATCAATTACCAATATTCGCTGCATGGGAAGGCTCCTCTCACCCTGTGTGTCTCGCTGGACGACCTTCTGTATGTGTGGAGATTATTCCTGAACTCTCTCATTTCTAGAGAATGCCAACTTGGGAGGTAGCTGAACAATGTGTTTAAAATACCCGTATGAAAACGAACACCACTGCTCTCAACGACAAAGGCTACCGCCTCTCTTCCCTCCTCAACTACCCACTTGCTGGCTCGTCTCGACGAACCAGAGCCATTTGTCAATGCCTCGGGCGATCTGGGTGAAGAGAGCAGCCGTATCGGCGTCCTGCAGTTCGCTCGCCTGCTCGCTGGCGTAGCGGGCATGCCTGCCAAAGTCGGTGAGCGTCGCCGCAAGCGCATCAATGTGGCCTTTCCCAACGGAAGTCGCAAGCCGATACCCGTCGAGCGAAGATCGGCTGGCAACCACGTGCGCCGTGCCTTCAGCCGTGCCGCCAAGCTGCACTATGCGCTGGGCAATCAGGTTCGCATCCTCCTCCACCCCTTCGGCAACCTTGTCGAATAGCTCACGCAGGGCTATGAAATGGGGACCTTTGACGTTCCAGTAAGCCTGCCTACTTTGCAACTGCAGATCGATAGCGTCGGCTAAGCGGCGGTTCAACCTCTCGATCTGTTTAGCCTGTTGCTCTTCGGATAAGGCTTTATTTTTCCTGTCCATGGCAACACTCCTTTCACTCAAAAAGCACTTTGTGCGATAATAGAGAGGGTAGAGAGTATATGGAGTGCTCGACTTGAACTCTCTGACAACCTTCTATTCTTGACAAAAATGATGGGTGTTCTTTGAAGGTGAGTCAGTTCTCTTCCCTGTATCATCTCAGTTCTCAGTATAATAGCCAAGCGTTATAAGGACCGTTAAATGGGCAACTTATCCCTCTCCTTGCTGGGTGCGCCGGAAGTGCGTCACGCCGATCAGGCGTTGCTATTCTCCACACGCAAGGAACTCGCGTTGCTCATGTATCTGGCGGTGGAAGGCCGACTTCATTTGCGCCAGACCCTCGCCGAACAATTCTGGCCCGAGGGTGACGCCATGCATGGCCGGGCAGCTCTGCGCGTTAGCCTGCTCCACCTGCGTCATCTGCTGGGTGAGGGTGCTGGCACCGATGCCGGGTCTCACCTCCTCGTCACACGCAACACCCTCGGTCTGCATTTCACATCCGCTCTCGTACTCGACCTCCATATCCTCCACGAAGCCTGGACACTGGCGCGTGCGTCGGTTCGTCCTGCTGCGACCATTCCCGAAAGCGAACACCGTAGCCTGCTTGCCCAGCTTCAACGAGCGGCCAGCCTCCCTCGCGGAGAGTTCCTGGAGGGATTTTCGCTGCGCGATGCCCCGGCCTTCGACAACTGGATGCGCTTCCAACGCGAATACTGGCACCTGCACACGAGCGAGATCTTCGACCGGATCTCCTCCCTCCAATTTGAAGCGGGAGAGCTGGCGCCTGCCATTGAAACGGTCAGCCGCTGGTAGGCGTCCTCGTGCAGCGGAGCGAGGACGCCTACCAGCGGCTGATGCGTTTGCACTTCGCGGCCGGGGAGCGAGTCGCCGCGTTGCACGTCTATGACACGTGCCGGGCAAGGCTGGCCACAGACATGCAGACCGAGCCGTCCCCGGAAACCGTGGCGCTGGTCAGTCGCATGAGGGCTGTGGTGCCTCCTCCTCGCAGGCAGACGCCCATGCCCCCACCTGCGCTTTCCCTGGCGATGTTCCCAGGCGGCCCGCTTCTGGGACGGACAGCGGAGTTGAGTACATTGATCAGGGCCTATCACAGCGCGCGACGTGGGCAGACGCAGGTTGTTCTGCTAGAAGGGGAGGAGGGTATTGGCAAGACACGACTGGCGAGCGAGTTCCTGGCCTGGGCGAAGATAGAGGGGGCAGACGTGTTGCAGGGGCAGGCCTTTGAGACCGGGGGGCTGCTGCCCTATCGGCCCGTGATCGAGATCGTCACGACGGCGCCGACCCATCACCCCGCGTGGATCACTCCCACCCGACAGGGTCACTGAAAAGGAAGGAGATCAGCACGATGGAGCGCCTCTGGCTCGCCGCGGATTACCATTTCCCCGGGACCTACTCGCTACGCATTCCCCTGAGCAGTGTCAATAACACGCGGGTCATGCCTGCTCCCGGTCCTGGCACCGTCCGGCTGGCCCTGATCCGGACAGGGGTTGAACTCTTTGGTCTGCGTGCAACGCGTGAGGATCTGTTCCCGTCTCTGTGTGCTATCCAGATCCGTGTCCGTCCGCCAGCACAGATCGCCATGACTCCACAGCGCCTTCATGGCTATAAATGGTCTCGGAAACAGCACACGCCACACCTCTCGCTGATCACACGCGATATGGCGCAGACTAGCGCCATCATGACGATCTATCTCCATATTCCCGCACACGAGGAACAGATGTATAGGATGTTGCTCCACACCGTTGGCTATTGGGGACAAAGCGACTCGCTGACGACCTGTGTCGCCATCTCAGAACGGAGCCCTCTCCCAGGAGAATGTATGATGCCGCTGGCAGCTCTCCCTCCTACATCATCCGTGCAGCCATTTTTTCTCTGCCTGGCGTCCGAATTCCGGCATGCTCATCTTTCCTGGGAGGAAGTGGTTGTGGCAACCCCGGCGAAACAGGAGCCGTTTGTGCGCCTCGATCTCTCGCTGTGGCCTCTGCTCATCCAGCGACGGGGAGAATGCACACTGCTGACCTGGTGTCCCCTACCAACGTAATGTCAGAAGGGCGCGCCTGATGCAGAGAAAGAAGGAGAGGAATATCTCTAGTGACGATTCGAGTAGTGATGGGCTTGAGGGGATATCTTGCACGCACCGAAAAAACCTGTTTTTTGGGGTGCGTGCATTGGAAACCCTCTCCGTGCATTGGGAAAGTGCCTCTTGTGCAGTGGAAACCCACACCTGGTGCATTGGAAAGTTGACGGTTACATCTGGTTCGCATGTAAATTTCGTCGTCGGCGGGCCGAATGGGCCATTTGGTGGGGCTCTGTATAGTGGTAGTGGATGGTGACACCATTCCAACGCGCGATACGGCTATCTGGTGGAGCGATACAGGTAAAGCGATCTCCACCACAGGCACAAG
>JBDTHH010000529.1:0-2519 GCA_039937055.1 Ktedonobacteraceae bacterium
CGCGTTGCACACGGTGCCGCTGGACTCCTGCGGCGCGGATACGCAGGGCGCCATTGGCTACATGATTCAGCAGGCGCTGCACAACGAGTTCTTGCGGCGCGACATCCAGCGGCAGTGCGTAACCGTGGTGACGCAGGTGCTGGTGGATAAAGACGATCCGGCGCTGCGCAATCCCAGCAAGCCCATCGGCTCCTTTTACAGCGCGCAGGAGGCGCAGGAGAGGATGGCGCGCGAGCACTGGGCGATGGTCGAGGACGCTGGTCGCGGCTGGCGGCGCGTGGTGCCGTCTCCCCAGCCGCGCGAGATTATCGAGCGCGAGGCCATCGAGGCGCTGATCAGGGATGGCTTTATCGTGGTCGCCGGAGGTGGCGGCGGCATCCCAGTGGTGCGTGGAGACGATGGCCTGCTCGCGGGCGTGGAGGCGGTGATCGACAAGGACCTGGCATCGAGCCTGCTGGCCAGCGTCATCAACGCCGATCTCCTGCTCATCTCGACCGCCGTCGAAAAAGCGGCCCTGAACTTCCACAAGCCCGACCAGCGCAACCTGGATACGATTACCTTGAGCGAGGCCCGGCGCTACTATGACGAGGGACACTTCGCCAAAGGCAGCATGGGCCCCAAGGTGTACGCGATCATCGACTACCTGGAGCGGGGAGGGCGCGCCGCCTTGATTACGATGCCGGAGACCATCGGCCAGGCCCTCGCGGGCCAGACTGGCACCTGGATTATGCCGGACACACAACAATAGACGAGAAGGACGATAGACTATGAAAACAAATCTACGTGGACGTGACTTTATCAGCACCCAGGAGTGGACCAGGGAGGAACTGGAGACCGTACTGCACCTGGCCTCTGACCTCAAGATGAAGTGGGGCCTGGATCTGCCTACACGCCTGCTGGCTGACAAGACCTTATTCATGCTGTTCTTTTTCTCCTCAACGCGCACACGTACCTCCTTTGAGGCGGGTATGACGCGCCTGGGTGGACACAGCGTCTTCCTGGAGCCTGACAAGATGCAGATCTCGCATGGCGACACGCCCAAGGAGATCGGCAAGATCCTCTCGTCCTATGGACACGGCATCGCCATCCGGCACTGCGATTGGGGCGAGGGCAATACCTACTTGCGCGAGGTGGCCGAACATGCCTCGGTGCCTGTGATCAATATGCAGTGCGATGTCTACCACCCCTGCCAGGCTATGGCGGACCTCATGACCTGCATCGAGAAGAAGGGCGAGCTGCGTGGCAAGAAGGTTGTGATGTCCTGGGCCTATGCCACCTCGTACACCAAGCCGCTCTCGTTGCCGCAATCGGTGATCGAGCTCTTCACGCAGTTCGGGGCAGATGTCACGCTGGCGCACCCACCTGAATTCGAGCTGATGCCCGCTATCCTGGATAACGCCGCCACCAATGCGCGCAAGACGGGAGGCAGCTTCAAAGTCGTGCATGATATGGACGAGGCCTTCGTGGATGCCGATATCGTCTATCCCAAGAGCTGGGGCCCGCTGGTGGCGGTCAAGGATCCCTCGAAGCTGGTGGATACCATTCGCCAGTATGAAAGCTGGATCTGCGACGAGCGCATCATGGCGCTGGCTAAAGAAGATGCCATCTACATGCACTGCCTCCCGGCTGATCGCGGCGTCGAAGTCACGGACGCCGTCATCGATGGCCCGCAATCGGTTGTGTATGACCAGGCCGAGAACCGTATGCATGTGCAGAACGCCATTATGGCGCTTACTATGGGTGGGCGCTAAGGGCCTTTGTGACCACATTGTGAGACTATTTTATTGGACAACGAGGAAGATCTGGACTATATTTAGAGAGCAACGGTGCAGTTATAGGATACGGCTATTTGCGGCCCGAAGGTGAGGTGAAATATGCACAACAGAACGTTAGAGGCTTTAGTAAGCTACGCGGTGGCCGATGATAGATCGCGGGTAGCGATCACCTTCAGCTTCCCCTATCTAAGCTCGGAGACGTATGTCACGATTCTTCACGATACAGGCGAGAACGCGACGGATTCGTACTGGCTCACGACCGGCGGAAATTCGCTGGCACTGAGCATCAGGGATCGCGAAGGCGTGACCATTAACGTGTGGCATGACGCGGATATTGTGGCCGCTGGCGTCTACCAGGTAGATGCCTATGGCGATGGTTATGCATTACGCTCGATCTGTAGCGCGAATCTGGATATGATACAGCGGGATGCATCCGCCGATGCCCACCATATGGGTGAGCACAGTCACGGCTATGTGTTGCACAACGTCAGCGTTGAGCTTGTACGCGAGGGTCGGGTACCTTCCGAGCAGGTTGAGCACGAGGAGCGCTTCGCGGTTGATTAGGCGCTGACCCGTTTCGTGCCTTTTTGTGGTTAACAGGAACTCCTCTCTCGCGTAGGGAACCTGACGCAGGCCAGCGCACTTGCTCCAACAAATTCGTTTGATCGGCATGCCACCCACCGTAGGGACCCGATTTATCGCGTCCGGCGCAATTTATTGCGCGTATGGGGCATTCGTTTCACT
>JBDTHH010000530.1:0-3601 GCA_039937055.1 Ktedonobacteraceae bacterium
GAGACCAGCTCGCGCAGGTGCTCGGCGTAGGGGCGCGCCTGTTCGACACGCTCCTGCGCCCGCCGCATACGACTGCTGGCCACCATCTGCATCGTCCTGGTGATCTGCGCTATGTTTTTGACCGAACGCGTCCGCCGCCGAATATCTCGGAGTGATGGCATGCTGATAGCCTCCTATTGCGGCGCCGCTGTCTGTTTATACTCTTTGATGGCCGTCTCCAGGCGGGCAATCAGTTCATCAGACATCGTGTTCTTCTGCTTGACGGACTTCTCGATGATCTCCTGCCCGATCTCAGGATGGCTGGTCTCCATGTAGCGATGGAAGCCTGCCTCCCAGGCCACGACCTGCTCCAGAGGCACATCATCCAGGAAGCCGTGGGTGGCCGCGTAGATGATCATGACCTGCTTCTCAACTCCCAGCGGCTGGTACTGCCTCTGCTTGAGGATCTCGGTTGTGCGCTGGCCGCGGTCGATACGCCGTTTGGTGATCTTATCGAGGTCCGACGAGAACTGCGCGAAGGCCGCGAGTTCGCGGAACTGCGAGAGGTCGAGGCGCAGCGTGCCCGCTACCTGGCGCATAGCGCGCGCCTGCGCGCTACTGCCAACGCGCGAGATCGAGTTACCGACGTTGACGGCCGGGCGGATACCGGCGTTGAACAGGTCAGTCTCCAGGAAGATCTGGCCATCGGTGATGGAGATCACGTTAGTTGGGATGTAGGCCGAGATGTCGTTGGCCCTGGTCTCGATGATCGGGATAGCCGTCAGCGAGCCGCCGCCGTATTCGTCGGCCATGCGTGCCGCGCGCTCAAGCAGGCGCGAGTGCAGGTAGAACACGTCACCGGGATAGGCCTCGCGACCGGGCGGGCGGCGAATGATCAGCGAGATGTTGCGATAGGCCTCGGCGTGCTTGCTCAGGTCATCGTAGATGATCAGCGCGTCGCGGCCCGATTCCATAATCTCTTCACCCATGGCACAGCCGGTATAGGGCACCAGGTACTTCATGGGGGCAGGCTCGGAGGCGCCGGCGATCACCACGATGGTGTGCTCCATGGCGCCATAGCGCTCAAGGATGCTGATGGTGCGCGCCACCGAAGAGCTTTTCTGACCGATGGCCACGTAGATACAGATCAGGTTCTTGCCCTTCTGGTTGATGATCGTATCAATGGCGATGGCCGTCTTGCCCGTCTGGCGGTCGCCGATCAGCAGTTCGCGCTGGCCGCGGCCGATAGGCGTCATGGCGTCGATGGCTTTGATGCCGGTCTGCACCGGGGTGTTCACAGCCTGGCGGTAGACCACGCCCGGCGCGATACGCTCGATGGGGCGGGTCTTGTCTGTCTTGATCGGCCCCTTGTCGTCCACAGGCTCGCCCAGTGCGTTGACCACGCGACCGATCAGGGCGTCGCCCACGGGGACGGAGATCACGCGCCCGGTGGTGCGTACCTCGTCGTCCTCTTTTAGTTGTGTATAATCGCCCAGGACGGTGATGCCGACGCTCTCCTCTTCGAGGTTGAAGGCCATGCCCATCACGCCTGTGCGCGGAAATTCTACCAGTTCAAGATACTTCACATCTTGCAGGCCGTAGACGCGAGCGATACCATCCTGCACGGCGATTACAGTGCCAACACTGGCCGTGGCGGTCTGGCTCCCGTCAAACCCTACGATGTTCTGTTCTATGATGGCACTGATTTCATCAGCCCAAGATGCCATCGCGATTCCTCCTCATGGTTCATTGCGGATATTTGCTACAAGACTGTGTGCTTGCGATCCCAACTCCGCGCCCTGTCGCCAGAAGCGGAAATGGGGACGCAATGAACGATCTATGGTCTCTTACTTGGCTCAGCCTCATCGTGGGGGGGAGTTAGCATGCTGTCCGCGCCATTGCTATTGGCGGCGGCCAGGCCATCGCTTCCACTCACTTCGGGGAAAAACTCGGCGCTGCCGGTGGCAACTCCTGCCAGCAGCGCGTGCTGAAGCGCCGCCAGGCGCTGTTGCAGGCTGGCGTCGATCACCTGGTCACCGATGCGGGCGATGATCCCTCCCAGGATCTGCGGCTGAACCTTCGTGTGAAGGATAATATGCTTGCCGGTTCTCAACTCTAAGGCCTGCTTCACGCGGTTAAGCTGCGCGTCATCCAGCGGCCCTGCCGTTGTCACTTCTGCGATTGCCTGGTTCTTGTCATCGAGCACAAGCTGGTCGAGTTCGCGCGCAACGTTGGGCATCACCTCGACCAGTTCACGTTGCACGATGAGCAGTGCGAGGTTGAGCGACATAGGCAGCACTTTGGATGTCAGCGCCCGGCGCAAGGCTGTCTCTTTGCGCTGTGCGGGGATTTTCGGCTCGCGCAGAAGAAAGGAGAGCTTGCGGTTGGCAAACACCCTGGCGATCTCATGCACATCTTCAAGCGTGCGATCGAGCGCGTTCTCCTTCTTGGCGATGTCGAAGATAGCCCCGGCATAGCGGCGTGCTATCGCTCCCTTAAGCATTACCGTTCCTTTGCCTGGCTGGTGCTAACAAACTCTTCCACCAGGCGGCGATTATCATTCGTGTCAACTGATTTACTGATAACTCTGCCGGCAGCGGCAATCGAGAGATTGACGATCTGGCGGCTCAGCTCCACCTGCGCGCGTGCGGCCTCCTGCTGGATGCGCGTCACCGCCTGCTGCTCAAACTGTTTGGCGCGTGCCTCGGCCTCCTCGTGGATGCGGTTGGCCTCTTTCTCGGCGACCTTCGTGGCCTTCTCGATGACCTCCTGTGCCTCGCGACGCGCGGTGATCAGCTCCTGCTCGGCGCGCGCCGTAGCCTCGGCCAGGGCTTGCCTGGCTCGTTCAGCGTTCTCGACACCCTCGCGAATGATGGCCTGCCGCTTATCAAGCGTCTTAGTGATGGCAGGAAAGCCCCATCTCCAGAGGACAAGAAAGATAATGAAGAAGCTGAAGAGCTGCGAGAGGAAGTTAACCGCATTAATGCCGAGTCCGCCAGAGTCCAGGGCCTGGGCAATGATGAGTGTATGCAACACTATGCCTCCTTTCGTCAGAGGTGATAGGGTGATCCTGCTTTGCGTAAGAGAAGCGATGCAGCCTACCTTGCTGGTACGACCAGAGATACGACAGACCGCGTTCTCTTACGCAAGAGATGTTAGCCACCGATGTGGAACAGGATCATAATACCGATCACCAGGCCGTAGATGGCTACGGCTTCGGCGAGCGCGATACCGATCAGGAAGTTGGTACGGATCAGCGGCTCCGCCTCAGGGTTGCGCGAGATAGCGGTGAATGCCTGGCCGGAGAGAATGCCGATGCCAATGCCTGGGCCGATAGCTCCCAGACCGATAGCCAGTGCGGCTGCAAGTTGGATAGGAATCATGATTGAAAATCCTCCTTAAGGACTAAATGCGTATGTTTTGTTTCAATTTATGCAATCGCAGGAAAATATCCGCGAGTAGCAATTACCGTAACTACCAATAACAGGGTACTAGCGACTAGCGGGCTACCTCTACGTGCCGCGCCTCGTTCTCAGCGAACTGCTCGCGTGCCTCGGCCTCCTCGTGGATGCGGTTGGCCTCTTTCTCGGCGACCTTCGTGGCCTTCTCGATGACCTCCTGT
>JBDTHH010000531.1:0-3521 GCA_039937055.1 Ktedonobacteraceae bacterium
GTCGATACAAGAAAAGAACAGTTATATGTAGGCACAAGCCTCCCTGTTCGTTACGATCCAACGAACCATGATCTCATCATCTTTCATAGCTGATCGATGATCCTCCAGGCAAGCCAAACCACATAGGGATGCTGGCTTGCCTATTGATGCCCTGAGCCTCCCCCGGATCTCATTACCACGACCACTTCGTCTCCCTGGGCGTCTCTCCTTGCAGGAGACCCCACGTTCCGTCACCAGCACCCAGCCAGGCTAGCCTACTCGCGCTCTTCAATGGCCTCTATGCTAACTGACTATGATTCTGCAAGAGTTGTAGGGTTTAGAGGACTATTAGCGTCTCTATAAGTGTACAAAATAAAATGCATAATTTTGGGAAGAGCGAGCATGCATAATGGCAGAATTACTACCCCTGCAAAGCGCTAATGATAGTGTATTGGCAGCACTCGTAACGCAGGCACGCGCAGGAGACACGGAAGCTTTCAATACCCTTTTTCAATCCTACACAGGGCGCATTTGCACCTACCTGGCACGTATGGTCGGCAATGATGAAGAAGGGCGCGACCTGGCCCAGGAAACATTTCTGAAAGCCTGGCAGGGCTTACCTGGCATGCGCAACAGCGAGAGCTTCATGGCCTGGCTCTATCGCATCGCTACCAATATCGCCATCGATTATACGCGCAAACAGCGGGTCAAACGCCCTCCCCAGCAGTACGGAGACTGGGACTCAGGACAGGGGGAACCGCCCGCTCCAGAAGCAGGCAGGCAGGTACAAGGGCTGGAGGAGAGTGTGGCGGAAACGGAGCAGATTCGGCAGACGCTGACCCATGTTGCGCCCAAATATCGTGCCTGCCTGCTCTTGCAGATCGAGGCCGGATTTTCACAGCGCGAAATCGCGGAACTGCTGCATATCAGCGAGAAGAGCGTGAGTGTCTATGTGCAGAGGGGATGCGAACAATTTCGTCAGGAATACCAGTATCTGGATCAGGGGCATAGAAGCCTGGTGCCACAAGAGAGGACAGACAAATGAAAAAAATCATACGCCAGCCATGTGCCGCCTGGGGAGAGAAACTGGCGGCCCGTCATGCCGCAGATCTATCGGAGATGGAAAGAGCGGCATTACAAAAGCATGTGCAGGCATGCGAGGCATGCGCGTCGGCCTTCGCGGCTTATGCTTTTATGGAAAAGACGCTGCGGGCATTGCCCCCGGTTGAGCCTCTCCGGCATTTGTCTATCGAGGGAGGAGAGTTTGCAGGGAGCAAACAAGGGGCAGCGTTGTCAGCAGGCCCGGAGGAACAGACGCACAGTGAGGCTACACGCGCGCCAACTCCATTGTTGCCACGTCATATACGAATGCGGCCACATGCGCGTCTGCTGAGGGCCGTGAGCCTAGTGGCAGTGCTAATCATCATACTCAGTTTTTTGATCGGGACATCGGCACTCCTTCTCAATCGGTCTCACATAGGGGGCGCACCACAACCAACGCTGCCTGTGCCCACAATGACACTCAGTCGCTGTGCCGACCAACCTATGCCGGTCCTGGTAGATCTGTGCATACGCCATCAGTTCAAGGATATATTGCAATGGGGCAGGATAGGCAAGTATATCTTCGTTTTGGAGCGTGCCTACCTGGACATGAACCAGTTAGTGATAGAGTACCGCGTTTTATCACAATCCAGCGGGCAGCAGATACTCACAGAGGCGATTATAAGCGTAACATCCCAGGGACAAACTTTTGAGGAGGTTGCCGGGAATGGGGGGGAAACAGGTCCGCGGGCCAGTCTATTCAGTCTACCACTAGTACCAAAGAATACACAACCGCTACAGATACATGCGATAGTCAGCGCTATTCATCCACTACCAGGTGCGCCAGGATCATCGCCACCCCCAATAGAACACGGGCTGATAACATTCGATTTTACCCTGGCGTATCATGGCGGCCTGGTCGTGACGCCGCATCAAACAATCACGGCGAACGGATTCAGTATCACGCTGGAAAGGGTCGCGATATCACCGAGCGAGACGATTATAGACGGAACGACAAAAGGTTCGTTTTCAGGCAGCTCAGACATTGACTTCTCTCTTGATGCCGCAGGTCGCCGGTCGTCCCCAGCATTTTTAGCATTTGGAGGCGATAGTCAACCCTTTAATGTGATTTTTTATGACGCATTATCCGGTCAACATGGAACGTGGACATTACAGATCAGCGAACCCAATACCTCAGAGTCTTGGGTGTTCCATTTCAGAGTCCCATAATCTGCCCCTTTGGTCTGGTCGGTCGATCCCCTGACCCGCGTAGGGACCCGGCTTGCCGCGTCCGTGGGGACAGTCCTTGGGCTTGGTCCACCTCCCCCTGGCTGCGCAAGCGAGCCGACACGGACCCGGCAAGCCGGGTCCCTACGCGGATGGGGCGTCTCACTCGTTCGATGAAACATGTTGGAACGCTAGGCGTATCAATGTCTTACCTGCTGCTCGCGCGCCTTCTCGATGCGCTGCTCAGCCAGGGTAGCGGCGGCGCGGTAGGTCGGTATCTGGCGCTCGCGCGAGAGGGCGATCAGGTGCTGCATCGTCTCGTAGATGTGCGAGATTGCGGCCTCCACGCGCGGGAGGTTGAAGCCGCCTGGGTTGAACGTGTCGAGGTGCGACAGGGAGCCGCCGGCATTCACGATGAAGTCAGGCGCGTACAGGATGTCCCGCTGCACCAGCAGGTCGCCATGCCGCTCCTCCGCCAACTGGTTGTTCGCCGAGCCGCACACAATCCGGCAGCGCAACTCCGGGATGCTCTGATCGTTGAGCACGGCCCCAAGCGCGCAGGGACAGTAGACATCAACCGGGAGACGCTGGATCTCTTCAGGCGCGACCGTCTTCACACCGTAGTCGGAGGCGACGCGCGCCACCGCCTCGCTGTCGATATCCGTGATCGTGACGCTGGCCCCGGCCTCCACCAGCCTCCGGACTACGTCTCTGCCCACGGCCCCTATCCCCTGCACAGCCACATGGCGCCCCTGAGGATCGGGACTGCCGTAGACGGCGTTGAGGCAGGCGCGCATGCCCTGCACCACTCCAAAAGCCGTCGCTACCGCACTCTCTCCCAGGCCCCCACCGCCGGCCTCAAGCACCACATATGGCGTCTCCTGGCGCATGATCTGAAAATCGCGCGCCGTCGTGCCAACATCCACGCCCGTGAGAAATAGCCCGTTCAAGCGATGCACGAAGCGGCCCAGCGAACGCAGCAACGCATCGCTCTTGTCGCGCTTCGCATCGCCGATGACCACGCATTTCCCGCCGCCGAAGTTAGCGCCTACCGCCGCCAGTTTGTAAGTCATGGCACGCGCCAGGCGCATAGCATCCACAATGGCGTCAGTCTCGGCCGCGTATGTCCACATGCGCGTGCCGCCGGCCGCCGGACCCAGGACTGTGTTGTGAATAGCGATGACGGCCTTCAGGCCTACGCTCTTATCCTGGCAAAAGTAGAGGTTCTCGTAATCATATTGCTCCATGCGCTCGAAGAGCATGCCTTCCATGAT
>JBDTHH010000532.1:0-3593 GCA_039937055.1 Ktedonobacteraceae bacterium
AGGGGAGCCGAAGCGGCGCCCGTACATGAAACTGCACGCAAGGCCACCAGGGCGCAGGCCAGCGGCGCCCGTACACGAAATGCGCGATCAATCGGCGGGTTCCGCTTCGTACCAGTTCTTGCCTACTTTCATCTCGACTTTGATCGGCACATCCAGTTCGGCCACGCCCTCCATGATGCGTTTCACCAGGCGGCGCACGCGCTCCAGTTCCTCGACGGGCACTTCGAAGACCAGCTCATCGTGTACCTGCAAGATCATCCGCGTCTTCAAGCGGCGCTCCTCCAGGGTGTGCTGGATGCGAATCATAGCGATCTTGATCAGATCGGCGTTCGTGCCCTGGATGGGCATATTGATGGCTTCACGTTCAAGCGCCTGGCGTTCGTTGCCTGACAGCGTGCGCAGGTCGGGCAGGAAGCGCTTGCGCCCGAAGAGCGTGTTAACGTACCCCTGCTGGTAAGCC
Organism: Ktedonobacteraceae bacterium; assembly: GCA_039937055.1. Lineage (GTDB taxonomy): Bacteria > Chloroflexota > Ktedonobacteria > Ktedonobacterales > Ktedonobacteraceae > JALYTT01. Next base: position 461 of record JBDTHH010000532.1, read on the forward strand.
TGGTTAAGCGTACCATCGACGTAGCCTTTGATGCGCGGAAACGTCTCATGGTAGCGCTTGATAAAGGCGCTGGCCTCGGCGTTGCTCATGCCAGTAATTTGGGCCAGACCAAATGCCGACTGTCCATAGAGTACCGCATAGACGACCGTCTTCGCCAGTCTACGTTGATCTTTGGTAACTTCTGGGACCGGAATAGCAAATAGCGAGGAGGCGGTGATCGTATGGATATCCTCGTCCTGGCTGAAGGCTTCGACCAGGCGCGGCTCGTGCGTGATATGCGCCAGGATGCGCAGCTCGAACTGCGAGTAGTCGGCGGTGAGCAGGGTGTAGCTGGGATCGGCAATGAAGGCGTGCCGAATCTGCCGACCAACCTCTGTACGCACGGGGATATTCTGTAGATTGGGGTTGCTCGACGAGAGACGGCCGCTGGAGGCCACCGCCTGGTTAAACGAGGTGTGTACGCGCCCCGTAACGGGGTCCATCAGGGCCAGCAGGCCGTCAACGTAGGTTGATTTGAGCTTGGTCAATTGGCGATACTCCAGCAGGTGATCGACCATAGGATGTCGCCCCTGGAGGCTCTCGATGACATCGGCGCTTACCGAGTAGCCGGTTTTGGTCTTCTTGCCAGCGGGCAGTTTGAGTTCCCCAAAGAGGATCTCGCCCAGTTGCTTCGTCGAGTTGATGTTAAACTCATGGCCGACCGAGTCGTAAATGGCCTTTTCGAGCGTCTTGATCTGCTGGCCCAGGGTCTCCTCGAAGCCGCGCAGGAAATCGGCATCCAGGGCTATGCCATGCAGTTCCATCTGCATCAAGACGGGCACCAGCGGCAGTTCGATGCTGTTGTACAGATCAAGCAGATTGTGCCGGCGCAGGTCAGCCATAATCGGCTCGACGAGGCGCAGGGTCATGTCGGCATCGGCCCCGGCGTAGGCGGCGGCAGTGGCGATGGGCACCTGGGCCATGGTGATCATCTTGCTGCCAGTGCCGATCAGTTGTGTGATCGGCGTCATGACGTGACCCAGGCGCTGGAAAGCCTGGTCCTTGAGGCCCATACCACGCCGGCCAGGGTCGACGAGGTAGGCGCCGATCAGGCTATCGAAGGCCAGACCGCGCACAACGATGCCATAGCGGGCCAGGAGCAGCATATCAAACTTGGCGTTGTGCATATATTTGTGGATCGCCTCGTCTTCCATGAGTGGGCGCAACTGTTCCAGCACGAACGGCAACGGTAACTGCGTTCCCGCCTCCTGGCCATCGGGGGTGCGCCCATGGCCAACGGGGAGGTAGTAGCCTTCGCCGGCAGCCATACTGAACGACATGCCAACCAGTTCAGCGTGCCACAGATCCTCTGAGGTGGTCTCGGTATCGAAAGCGAAGGCGCCATGACTGCGCAGGCTCTGGAAGAGTACGCGCAACGCCTCCTCGCTGGTGACGATCATGGTATTCGTGGCGCCGGAGCTATCCTCCTCCAGGAGCAGCGGCGGGCTGCTAGGGCCGGGCAGGCGCAGGCGACGCACAACCTCAACAGGCTGTTCAGGGAGATCAAAGAGGCTGAGCTGCGCCGGTCCATCTGGAGGAACCCCTTCTTCCTCTGCTGCTTCAGGCGCAATTCCCGGCGGTGTGACGGTCTCCAGGGAGAGCGAGCCGGCAGACTGCATGGGTGGCAGGGGAGGCGTCATGATAGGCACAACGCCAATGGGTGCAGCCAGGTGGAGATCCGTCGCCTGGACATGTTCATCCTCTGGCTCAGCGGCGCGCTTCGCGCGTTCCTGAGCGCGCCGCCCAGCACGCTCCTGTTCCACTTCCGCGCTGGCTTCGCCGCTGCCACCGGGGATGCGATCAACCAGCGAATGGAACTCCAGCACACGGAAGAGCGCCAGCAGCCGCTCGCGGTCGATATGCTCTATCTTGCAGGCCGGCAGGTCGAGTTGCACGGGGGCATCGCGCACAATCGTGGCCAGGTGCTTGCTCTGCAGAGCCTGATCACTGGTCTCACGGAGCAGTCGCTGCTCTTTGGGCTTGAGTTCATCCAGGTGGGCAAGCACGCCTTCGAGGCTGCCGTAGTCGCTGAGGAGCCTGGTGGCGGTCTTCTCGCCGATGCCTGGTACGCCGGGGATATTGTCGGACTTATCGCCCACCAGCCCCTTGAAGTCGGGCAGCTTGAGCGGCTCGAGACCATAGCGCGCCTTCACCGCCGCCTCGTCGTAGACGGTCACCTCGCTGAGGCCGCGCTTGGCCACCAGCACCTGCACATGGTCATCGACAAGCTGCAAGGTGTCCATGTCGCCGCTGAGGATGATGGTATTAATGTTGTGCTGCGTGGCCTGGACGGAGAGCGTGCCCAGGAGATCATCGGCCTCGAAACCATCTTTTTCGTAGATAGGGAAGCCGAAGGCCTGCACAAGCTCGCGGATACGGCCAAACTGGGGACGCATATTATCAGGCAGGGGAGGCCGCTGCGCCTTGTATAGCGCGTATTCCTTGTGGCGGAACGTTGGCGTGGAACGGTCGAAGGTCACGGCGATATAGTCGGGCTTCTCGTCGGCCAGAGCCTTGATGAGCATGGTCGTGAAGCCATAGGTCGCGTTGACCACCTCGCCGGTTGAGGCCGTGAGGGCCTCTGGCAACGCGTGAAAGGCGCGGTGAATCATGGCGTGCCCATCGATGAGCATCAGCCTCTGGCGCGCCGGGCGCTGTTGGGGCGCGGCCTGCGCTGGAGCCTCGGCCGTTGTCTCCGCTGCGTCCGCCGCTTCTGGTGTGGATGTAATTGTGTCTTCTCTTTCCATCATACAGCTCTCTCTCTATTATGCCAACGCCCGAAAATTGCTCTGTATGCCACCTTCGCAGCCATGCGGGCGAAAGGGTCTGCGGTGTTTGGCCCGATTATCCATTCCCGGCGCGTGACATGCAAGCGGTCGTCCATCCTTCGTAGGTGCGTGATTTATCACGTCTGGGTTGCCATTGTGTCGGGCCAGTCCCGCGTGATAAATCACGCACCTACGAAACAGAGCGCAAGTGGTCGTATGGTATCACTATATGCATTTTAGTACGTTTGTATGAATATGTATAGTATAGTTAACTGGCAGACAGTATTCTAACGTTTCTCTTTGTAGAGAGAAAGATATGCCTAATC
>JBDTHH010000533.1:0-10171 GCA_039937055.1 Ktedonobacteraceae bacterium
ATTCCCTGGATTGGCTGGAGCTTCGTGATTGCCATGATCCTCCACCTCTTCATAGTCGTAGCCCTGGCGCTGTTCGCTCACTAGCCCGGCCTGAGAGGAGGCCACACAAGCTCCAAGGGATGTCTCACACGGACGCGGCAGGGCGCAGGCCAGCGGCGCCCGTACACGAAAAAGGGGACGTTGCCGTGTCCGTCACGGGGACAACGAGGCCAGCCACTCTCCGGATGGGGGCCTTACTGTAGTCTCCCTGGGAAACGCGATCATCTTTCATGTACGGGCGCCGCTGGCCTGCGCCCTGCTCCAACCACACGCGACATGCCAGGACACGTGCGCCCCGGTCCCTACTGCTCTGTCAAACGTCATGGCACGGGTGAGCCGGCCCTCTCCCGCGTAGGGATGCGGCAAGCCGCATCCGCGTGCGGCCTCGCTTGCGAGGGCGGGAGGGGCCTCCCAGGCTCACGGGCCTGCCCCACGGATGCGGCAAGCCGAATCCCTACGCGGGTGGGGAAGTGCCCTGATACCCGTTAATTGAAGCTTGACAGAGCACTACGCGGATGAGGCGCAGGTCATCTTTGCACATCGCCTTTCCATTATTATATTATGATTCGCCTGTATCTCGCCCGGCGAGCGTGGCGAGCGCGCGGCGGATATACACGGGCGTGACTTGCTTGCGGAAGTTGATGGTCAGGTCGGCGTTATCGAGCGGTTTCGCGCGTTTGGCGGCGGCCGTGGCTACCGTCTCCATCAGGTCCGGCGTGAGTCGCTGGCCTACCAGCAGGGCGGCGGCTTCGATGGCTTCGACCGGGTAGGAGGCTACGGCCCCCAGCGTGATGCGCGCGTCGGTGATGGTGCCGTCGCTGGCGGTGCGCAGGGCCACGGCAACACCCAGGATGGGGAAGTCGAACGAGCCGCGCCGGCGCAACTTGGCATAGGTGCTACGCCAGCCAGTCGCGGACGGCAGGAGGATCTCGCTGAGGATCTCGTTGGGCGCCTTCACATAGGGGTCCATGCCATCGTCGCGGAACAGCTCGCGCACAGGTACCACGCGCTCGCCCTCCGCGCTGACCAGACGCGCCTGCGCCCCCAGACTAACCAGCACCGGGGCGGTATCCGCCGAGGCAATGGCCCAGCAGCGCGGGCTGCCAGGAGCGACCAGGCAGATATCGCCGTCCTTCTTCATGCAGTAGCCAATCGAGTGCCGCCAGAACTCGGTCTGGTTGTAGTAGTTGCAGCGCGTATCCAGGAAGAGGTTGCCACCGATGGTGCCAACGTTGCGCAGTTGCGGCGTCGAGACCGAGCCGGCCGCCTGCGCCAGCGCCGGGTAGTGCGCCTGCACCAGAGGATGCGCTGCCAGGTTAGTGAGCGTGACGCCGGAACCGAGGCGCAGACCAGTTTCGGGCGAGCCGCTAATATTCTTCAACGCCGCGATGCCGCGTAGCCCAATCAGGACGGGTGGCGTAAACTGGCGACGCTTCATGTTTGGATAGAGGTCCGTACCGCCGGCTACCAGCATAGCCTGCTCACCCTCCTGAGCCAGCATGCTGGCAGCGTCGGCCAGACTGCGCGGACCCAGATAGCGGAATGGGGGAAGTCGCAACATCAGGCCTGCCCTCTCTTCGTTTCTACATAGGGGCGCGTCTCGCCTGCGTGCCCGTTTCCATTGCCGTTGGGCAGCGGCACCTGCGTTATGGTGGGACTCCAGGCGATCAGACGCGAGGGCCAGGGAGACGGGACCTTGACCGGTGGGACTTGCGGGCGCTGGGCAGCCGCAGTGGTTTGCGTCCTGGCTCTCAAAGCCCTGAGCACCTTGTCGGGCGTGATCGGGATCTCGTCGATGCGCACGCCAACCGCGTTGTAGACGGCATTGGCGATGGCCGGCATGACGGGGTTGATCGGCCCCTGGCCCGCCTCTTTAGCGCCGAAGGGACCCTCGCGGTCGGGTACCTCGACCAGGATCGTCTCGATCTCAGGCGTGTCAAGGGTGGTCGCGAGCTTGTAGTCCAGCAGGGAAGGGATCTTGTGCTGGCCCTTGCGGAAGATCTGCTGCTCCATGACGCCCTCGCTGTAGCCCATGTAGCCGCTGCCCTCGACCTGGCCGGCCACAAGCAGGGGATTGATGGCACGCCCGACATCGTGCGCCAGCCACAGCTTGTCGACGACAACCTCGCCGGTCTCCTCGTCAACCGTCACCGCGGCCACGCAGGCAGAGTAAGAGTAAGCGGGCGAGGGACCAACGCCAGCCCCTTTGTAGTCGCCATGAATATCGTCAGGTGGGGTATAGGAGCCGGCGGCCACCAGGGCACCGAAGCGTGCCTCCGCGCGCTGCACCGCCTGCACAAAGGACATTGAGACACCAGGATCGTCCTCATGATAAATCACGCCGCCCGCCGCTTGCAGGCGCTCGACAGGCACGCGCAGGTGCTCACTGGCGACGGTGAAGAGTTGCTCTTTGAGCGTGCGCGCGGCGGCAATGGCGGCGTTGCCGGCCATGAAGGTGACGCGACTGGAGTACGAGCCAAGATCGACTGGCGTGAGCGTGGTATCGGCGGTCTCAACGTGGATCGTCTCAGGGTGGACGCCCAGCTCTTCCGCCACAACGTAGGCCAGCATCGAGGTCGAGCCTTGCCCTATATCGGTGGCGCCGCAGTAGACGACGACGCCGCCCCCACGATCCAGGCGAATCTGCACAGCCGAGTGCGGCATATCGTTCCAGTAGATGGGCTTGCCAGCGCCGCAGATATACGTGGAGGCGGCCAGGCCCAGACCCTTTTTGAACGGGGTGTAGCGCGTGGCTTGCCTCGCCGTCCTCTGCCCGCTGTCTGCTCCAATCCGGTGAGCGGCCTGGAACTCCTGCCAGCCAGAACGTTCGGTCACCTTATCGAGACACTCACCAAGCGCGCAGGAGGTGATGCGCAGGCCGTTCACGGTATAGGTATACGGCTCGACGAGGTTGCGGCGGCGTATCTCAAGCGGGTCGATGCCCAGGTCATGGGCGATCTTATCAAGGTGGACCTCGACGGCGAAACGCGGCTGCGGTGTGCCGTGGCCACGCTTGGGACCACAGGGAGGCTTGTTTGTAAAGAGGCGCATGCCCTCGAACTTATAGGCCGGCACCTTGTAGGTCACTGTCTGCAACACGCCAGTGTAGTAGGTCGAGGCTACGCCGTATGAGCCATAGGCGCCGCCATCAAGGAACGAGCGGAAGTGCAACGCGGTAATCGTGCCATCGCGCTTGACGCCGGTCCTGATCCACATCTTGACAGGATGGCGGCCCCGGTGAATCAGAAAGACCTCCTCGCGCGTGCAGGTAATCTTGACGGGCCGGCCCGTGCGGCGCGAGAGTTCGCAGGCGCAGATCTCGTGCGAGAAGGGATCGGTCTTGCCGCCGAAGCCTCCACCTACGTTTGGCGCGATGACGCGCACATGCGACGCCGGGATGTGCAGCACCTTGCTCAGTTCGCGATGCACATAGTGCGGCGTCTGCGTGGAGGACCACAGCGTCATCTTGCCGCCCACGGGATCGCTGGGATTGGGCTCCCAGCGCGCGACACAGGCGTGCGCCTCCAGGGGAGCATGGTTGTTGCCCTCGTAATAGAACCAGTCCTCGCGCACATAATCGGCGGCGGCAAAGCCGGCCTCGACCGCGCCGAACTCGTAGTTGACGGCTTTGTGAATATTGCCGACGCGCGCCTCGTCGTTGATCTTGACTTCGGGATGCGCCAGCGCCTCGTCGATGCTCATGAGCGCCGGTAGCACCTCGTACTCTACCTCGATCAGCTTCAAGGCCTGCTCAAGAGTATCGGGGTCGAGCGCGGCTACGGCGGCCACAGGGTCACCGACGTAGCGCACTTTGTCGATGGCCAGGGCATATTCGTCCTGGCTGGAGGGCAGGATACCAAACTTCGTCGGCAGATCTTCGCCGGTGAGGACCGCGAGCACGCCCGGCAGTTCCAGGGCGCGACGCGTATCGATGGAGAGGACGCGCGCGTGGGCATGGGGAGAACGCAGCAAGGCCCCGTAGAGCATACGCGGCAGGTGCATATCGTCGGCATAGAGCGCGCGCCCGGTGACCTTGCCATAGGCATCCACTTTGGGCCGGGGTGTGCCAACCACCTGGTAGTGTTGTTGTTCGCTCATGACTTCCCTCCGCTCTTCACAAGGCGCTCTGAGGCGGCATCGACGGCTTCATAGATCTTGGTATAGCCGGTACAGCGACAGAGGTTCCCGGCCAGCGCCTCCTTCACCTGCTCCCGCGTCGGCTGCGGGGTATCGCGCAGCAGCGCGGCGCCGGCCAGCAGCATCCCCGGCGTGCAATAGCCACACTGGGCCGCGCCTAACTCGGCAAAGGTTTCTTGCAGGGGATGCAGAGTGCCATTGCGCTCCAGGCCCTCAATGGTAGTGATCTCGCAATCCAGCACCTCAAGCGGTAGCGTCAGGCAGGAGAGCACCGGCAGCCCATCGATGAGCACAGTGCAGGCGCCGCACTCGCCTAGCTCGCAGCCATGCTTGGTCCCGCTCAAACCCATGTCCTCGCGCAGCACCTCCAACAAGGTGCGGTGCGGCAGCACAGCTAATTCATGATCTTCACCATTCACATGCAGCGTTATCAGTTCGCGCATAGCCACCTCCGTCTTTCGTGTAGGGGCGCCGCTCGCCTGCGCCCGGCCCTTTCTTACTTCGCGCCCAGTGAGCGTGAAATCGTTTCGCTCTCGGCGCGCAACTGCGGAACAGCGCGAGCGATAGCTGCGTCGTCGAAGTGCGAGGAGAAACCCACGATCCAGAGCAAGGCGACCAGCGTCCGGCCAAGGCCGTAAATGGGCGCGGCCACCGCGTTCACACCAGGCAAGTACTCCTCGTGATCGATGCTGATGCCGACGCGCGCACTCTCCTCGGCCGCAGCCAGGAATTGTGCGGGGTCGGTGATCGAGTGTTCTGTGAAGCGCTGCAAGGGACAGGTTCGTAGGAACTCTGCGCGCCCTGGCTCCGGCACATGCGCGAGCACCAGGCGCCCGGTGGCTCCGGCTAACAAGGGGATACGCGTGCCGCGCCGGGCCGAGATGCGCAGGGAGCCAATCTCGCTCTCATCCTCGATACGCTCAATGATGCGCACGCTCTTCTGCTCGACCAGGCCCAGAAACACCGTCTCACCGCTGGCAGCGGCCAGGCGGCGCATAGCCGGAAGCGCGAAGCGGCGCAGGCCCGCGCGCTGGATATATCCCTGCGCGAGATCATAGATGCGCGGCCCCAGCACGTACAGGCGCTCCTCGGATTGCTCGATCACCTGACTGCTCTCCAGCGTCTTGAGCAATCCGTGAATGCTCCCCTTGCTCATATCCAACGCCCGCGCCAGATCCGAGAGTGTCAGCCCCTCCTCCGAAGCGCTCAACAGTTCCAGCAGGCGAAACGCGCGCTCAACCATCGGCGCAGGAGCGACCGGCCCGTTGTCCACGCCGGCTCGTTCTGTATGACGAATAATGTGTTCGGCCATATGAACAGTATACGGAAGGCAAAGGGCAATGTCAATATGTAGCCGGTTATGGCTCTGAGCGTAGTCTTACCTTCTGTTGAGGAGATAACCCAAAAACTAAAATATGCTATAATGGTGCTGAGTTACCAGAAGTATTAAGGTGATGCATCCTTCATATAAAGAATGAGAAGGAGAGGAGGAAAGCTCTATGGCATCTCAAATGACTGTCACATTGAGCGATCAGGAATATCAATTGCTAGCCTTAGAGGCATCAAAAAGCGGGAAGCAACCTGAAATGCTTCTACGTGATATGATACGCAGTTTACAAGCAACTTCCAAAGAACAACATCTTATGACTGGGCGAGAGCTTGCTGAGAAGTTGTATCGTGAAGGGGTACTCCTCAATCTGGCCACACCACGACAATTGACTCCAGATGAACAGACCGAAAGGGAACGACTTGCGCGTTTATTCGCCAGTGATACGCCTGCCTCTGAAATGGTGATTGAAGACCGAGGCCCATATTAATGGCTACCTACTTTCTGGATACCTCAGCCATCATCAAACAGTATATCTCCGAACCCGGTCAGGCATAGATTCTCTCGCTCTGCAATCCAGTAGAGGGGCACGATCTGTATATTTCACAAGCCGCACTTGTTGAGGTAGTCGCAGCTATCTGCCGCAGAGCGCGAGAGCAAAGCATTAGCATTACTGAACGGGATAGACTCATTACAGTGTTCCGACAGGACAGCACGGAGAGCTACAACATCTGGCCTGTAACTACTGATCTCTATACTCAAGCAGGCGACCTTTGTCGCTCTCATCGCTTACGTGCTTATGATGCGGTACAACTCGCTTGCATACTTGCTCTCCATCAATACACCTTAGCCAATCAAGTGCTCGCGCCCATCTTTGTTTGCGCTGACATTGGCCTTCTTGATTGTGCTGATGTCGAGGGATTACAGATTGAAAACCCCAACAATCACCTATGAGAGAAAAGGGAGGCCGGTTGTGCTGGAGGACAGGGCTTGCCTCGCTCTACGCGGGTCGGAGCCACGCGATACGTATTGCAGGCATATATTATGTACCGCGAGTATATATATCAAAGTCAACCTTCTCCAGCCAGCGCTCGGGCTGCTTCAGGGGGGTGAAGCCGACCTTCTGATAGAGGGTATGCGCGTCTCTGGTGGCCAGGGTCCAGCGGCGCAGGCCTTGCAGGTCGGGATGGGCCATGATGGTCTCGACAAGCCAGACGCCGAGGCCCTGGCCGCGATAGGCCTCCAGGATGAACACGTCGGCGAGGTAGGCGAAACTGGCGGTATCGGTAACCACACGCGCGAAGCCGACCTGCTGCTCCTCCAGGTAGACCCCGAAGTTGAGCGCGTGCTCAATCGCGCGCTGCACAGTTTCAAGCGGGATACCCGTCGACCAGTAGGCTCTCGTGAGAAAGCCGTGAATTACCGTGAGGTCGAGCCGCTGCCTGTTGGTGCTGATGAGGTAGGCGCCGCGCCGCCATTCGTGATGCATGATATCTTCTCCGTATTGCTTTAGATATTTAAATATATGGTGCAATCGCCGCCAGCACATCGTCCACCGAGAAGGGCTTGGGCATGAGCGCGTCCGCGTTGAGGGAGGTGGCCTCCTCCAGGTGATCCATGGCCGACATCAGGATGATGACGTGGCGCCGGCGCACTTCTGGCTCCGCCTCCAGGGCCTGGCAGACCTCCGAGCCAGTCATGACGGGCATCATCAGATCGAGGAAGACCAGGTGGTGGCCCCCCTCGCGCATACGGGCAAGCGCTTCCTGCCCATTGCGTACCGTGGTGATGGAGAAGCCCTCGAATTCGAGGATATCCACCATCATATCACGAATTACGGGATCATCATCCACGATCAGGACGTTACGATATACCGGGTTCTGGCTCATACTGCTCATCACCTGTTTCAGGAGGAGGACTACTGCGAGGGAGATAGAAACTAAAGACCGAACCCTCGCCTGGAATACTCTGTTCCAGCCATAGTTTGCCGCCCATGGCCTCCATATAGCGGCGGCAGATGTAGAGGCCCAGGCCGGACCCGCGCACAGGCGTAGTCAGCGAACGTGTGGCGCGCACAAACTTCTCAAAGATCCGCTGCTGCTCCTCCGGCTGAACGCCCTCGCCCTCGTCGTGGACGCTCACCAGCACCACCGGCAGATCGCCGCCCTGCTCGATCAACGAGGCGTGGTCGATCAGTTCCTCTGGTAGCGGCACCTCGGCCAGCGTCGTTGGCCGGGCAATGAACTTGATAGCTCCATCCGGCGGCGAATATTTGGCCGCGTTATCCAGCAGGTTGATAATCACCTGGCGCAGCAGTACGGGGTCGCATTGCACCCACAGGTCGGCGGGGATCTCCATAGTGACCTTCTGTTCAATATTGATGCTCACCATGCTGACTGCCACCTGGGCCGCCGCCCACACCTGCACGCTGCTGATATTCACATCGAGCTTCTTGCCCAGCGCGTCCATATTGGCCGCGTCGGTCATATTGGCCACCAGCGCGCTCAACTGCTGCGTGGAGGCCATGATCCTGGTAGCGAAGCGCAGCACCTGCTCCGGCGTGGCGCGCGCACTCTGGCGCTTGAGCAGCGAGGCATAGCCGCTGATAGCGCTTAACGGCGTGCGCAGTTCGTGCGAGGCCGTGACGATAAACTCATCTTTGAGTTTGTTCATATGCTGGAGTTCGGCGTTGGCCTCGTTGATCTGCTCGAAAAGCTGCCCGTTGCGCATCGCGCTGGCCGTCTGACTACAGATGGCCAGCAACATGCCGATCTCTTCGGGACGAAAAACGCGGTTCTGCCTGGGCGTGTGGATCGCCAGGATGCCCACCAGTTCTGTCTGGTACTGCACCGGGATCATAATCATCTTCTGGATATGGGTCTCGCGCAGGAAGATCACCCCACCCTCGCTGCTCACCTGGGCCAGCTCGTCAACCATCGGCGCATCCAGGTAGAAGAAGGAGCCTTCGTTCACCAGGCGCTCCAGCAGCGAGCCTTTGAACGGCAGGTGGATCATCTCAATGAGTTCGGCGTGTTTCTCCTTATCGTCGGATTGAAAGAGCAGGATCTCATCCACCTTGCCTTTGCTCTTGGGAGCATAGAGGGCCTGCGCCACCAGTTCCGCCTTATCAGCCGAGAGCTGGAAGAAGACGCACATTTCCGCCTGCACCAGGTTCGCCACCACCTTCACAAAGTTATCCAGCATCTCCCCCAGGTTCAGCACCGCGCTTACCGCTTGCAGGGCGCTATTCATGGCCGCCAGCGACTCTTCGCGTTGCCTGGCTTTGCGCAGCATCAGGCGCGAGCGCTCATAGAGCCGCGCGTTCTCCATGCTTACCGTCATAATCTGCACCATCGTCTCCAGCACCTGGACCTCCTCGTGACTGAAGGCATGCGGATAGGTGCAGGTAAGGCAGAGAGAGCCGAGGACACGGGTAAACATCTTCAAGGGCAGCAGCAGGAACGACTCGGTTTTGCGCTGGTCGCCCCAGATGCCTTGCAGCAGTTCGTCATAGTCTCCGCTCTCCAGTTGAGTTGGATTGAACAACAGCGAGCGCTTCTCCTGCTGCGTGATGCGCCACCACACCGGCCGCTCCTGCGGTGCAAGTGCCTGGGCGGGCAGTCCCTCCACGCGTTGGCTATCGCGGATCGCGAAGACATCATAGATTTTGACGCTGTCGCGATCAAAGAGGGTGACCAGCATGGACGATACCGTCAGCACCTCGGTGACAAACTGATAGGCCTGCTCCATCAGGTCCGCCAGGTTGACCGTCGCTGGAAACGAGGCAGTGATCTGCTGGAGGCGCTGCATGGAGGCGCTGGTGCGGCGGCGGGCGCGACGCAGGGTATGATTTTGCAGGTAGAGCGCCATACGCTCGCTAAAGATCGGAGCCTCCTGGCGCTGCTTCAGGTGGAAGCCCGGCATCTGCGTGGTCTGGTAGAGCACAACCACGCCCAGCGCACGCGGCTGGCGTTTTTTGCCCTGCGTGCCGAGAGTCTGGTCGGGATCTTGAATAGGCAGGGCGAAATACCAGGTAGGGAGAGGTAAATCGGCCTGCTGGCATATCTGGCGGCCGCGTCGAAACGAGGCGATGTAGCTCTCATGCTGCATAATACACGACCGGCCCTCGCGCCATGTATAGCCGATCAGGTCCTGCCCCAGTGGATACGCGGTCCCGACGGGGAAGAGGTCGCTCTCCTGCGGCGCGATGTCCTCAAGTTCCTCCGGCGTCTCCAGCGAACTCTTCAAGCGCCCGACAGCCGATGCCGAGGGGTCCTGCAAGTTTATCGTAGCGCGACGTACAGCCGGCGCGGGTACCCCTTCGGAAGCAGTATTGCTCTGCGCCACCGGATTCGCATCGCACATGCGCACATGCAGCCGGATCACCATCTGGCTGAGGCCTTCATCGAACAGGGCAATACAGCCGCCCCTGGCCGCAAATTGCGTCATCATCTGCTGTAAGAGATGTTTAAGCAATACCAGCGGGTAAGCTTCATCGTCCTGCGATTCCAGCTCGCCCCATATCGCTGTAGGCATGCAGTGCTCCTCACGTCTCCAGTCAGGCCAGACCGCACACACCGGCGACGCCTGCGAGCGGGCACACGGCGTATGCGAACAACTGTCTCATCTTGCACGGTAGCATATCACAAGCGGCTCATCTGTACAACT
>JBDTHH010000534.1:0-6136 GCA_039937055.1 Ktedonobacteraceae bacterium
CGCATCGCCTCCAACCTGGTCTGCGACCACTGGCGCCGCGTGCAACGCCATCCGACCGAATCGCTGGACGGCTTCACGGACGAAGATGAACCCCATACCTCCAGCGTGCTGAGTTCGCTGGCCGCACCCGGACTGGACAATAATCCTGAAGAACACCTGCTGAACCAGGAGCTACAGGGCCTCATCCAACGGGGATTGGAGCAGTTGCCCCTCGATCAACGCCTGGCCGTCGTGCTATGCGACGTACAGGGGCTATCGTATGAGGAGGTCGCCACGGCCACGCAATCAACGCTGGGAACGGTGCGCTCGCGTATCTCGCGGGGACGGGCGCGCCTGCGCACCTACTTGCAACGGCATGAGGAACTTTTACCACGCAGTTTTCGTCTATATACTGATAGAAGTTGATACCTGATGGAGAGAATCGTGGCACAGCAGCATGAGCACCTCACAAACGAACAGCTTTCAGCATTCCTGGACAAACAGCTTACTCCCCAGGAGCAGGCCGCTTGTGAGGTACATATGCTCACCTGCACGCAGTGCCAGCAGTCGTTGGCGCAGATCCGCCAGACCGTAGCCCTACTGCACGCCCTCCCGCAGGCGGAACTGCCACGCTCCTTCATACTCCCGGCTGACACGGCACTGGCTCCCATGCACGCAGGCAACCAACAAGCAAGCAACATCATTCCTATGACGCGCCGGCAGCATCCTGCATGGACGCACATCGCCCGGAGTTCGCTGCGCGCAGTGAGCACCATCGCCGCCGTAGTGGCTATCGTCTTCATGATGTCGAGCCTGCTCATGGTGCTCCCTATGCATTCAAACACCGCGTCAACCACTGCACCCAGCGCATCCAACGGAGCAGCTACAAGCAGACCATCCCCAGCCGTCCAAAGTACGCATAACGAGCCTCGTGCCACGGCAGCTACCCGTACAGCCGACACAAATAATGATGCTACGAAGACGCCAACGAGCAGTCCATCGCCCACACTAGGAGCGCATGCGAGCCAGAATAGCAATGACGATGGGTCTTCGCCTGGCCCACCACCGTTTGACCTATCGATGCCTGGAAGTCGCCTGCTCGCCGGCGCTGCTCTGCTGCTGCTCAGCATCCTGGGCATCTTCTTCACACGGCGAAGACAGCCACGTCCCGCGTAGGAGCAGTTTTCCCATCATCCCTATGGGAATGGACTCATAGCGAAAGATCGGGAGCCAAAAAAGCTTTACATCTGCCATCTCTCATGATATGCTATATGCACGTCTAAAAACACAAAGATACGGCCAACGCGAGCCATGTCTCTCCCCAAAGGTCAGCAGAGAGGAACCACCGGCGGCTGAAAGTGGTCCGACCCGCAAGGAACAGATACCCCTCGCCAGCCTGTACTGAGACTGCAAAGTACACGCCTCGACCCCGTTAACGGTCGCACAACAAGCGCATTCTAGATTTTCATGAGCGTTGTAGCGCAACAGTCGCCACCGGCTTACCCTTTTCATGTAGGGGCGCCGCTGGCCTGCGCCCTACAAGCTTGCCGCGTCTTGCCCCGGTTGCCATGCGCGACGGGCGCCTGCGCCCTATAATAGAATGCGGAATCTGGGTGGAACCACGAAAAGAACATCGTCTTTTCGTCCCGTAGCGGGATGGAAAGACGTTTTTTATTGTTCGTTGAGAAGGAGTCTGTTATGTCTGTAGAAGTAGAATTGCAAGAGTCGGTAGGTTATACACCACTCCAGCGCATGCGGCACTCGGCGGCCCACGCCATGGCGGAAGCCGTGCAGGAGCTGTTTCCCGATGCGCGCTTCGCCATCGGGCCAGCCATCGAAGACGGATTTTACTACGATTTTGAGCTGCCGCGCCCGCTCACGCCTGAAGACCTGCCCGACATCGAGCAGCGCATGGCGCGCATCATCGCCGAAAAGCAACCATTCCAGCACGACCGCTGGCAGCGCGACAGGGCGCTGGAGTACTTCCGCGCCAAAGATCAGCCCTACAAGGTCGAGATCATCGAGAACCTGCCCGACGAGGAGGTGGGCATCTACCAGCAGGGCCACTTCCTGGATCTGTGTCGTGGTCCCCACGTCGAGAACACCAGCCAGATCGGCCCCTTCAAGCTGATGCGCGTGGCCGGTGCCTACTGGCGCGGCGACGAGCATCGTCCAATGTTGCAGCGTCTCTATGGCACGGCCTGGTTCACACAGGAGGAACTGGACCAGCACCTGTGGCGCCTGGAAGAGGCCCAGAAGCGCGACCATCGCAAGCTGGGGCGCGAGCTGAAACTCTTTATCATCAGCGACGAAGTACCCGCCGGGGTGCCGATGTTCCTGCCACGCGGCGAGATGCTGCGCTACCTGATGGAGAGCTACGTGCGCGAGACGCAGGAGCGCTACGGCTACCAGCACGTCTGGACGGGCCACCTGGGCAAGGTCCACCTGTACAAAACCTCCAAGCACTGGTTCACGTACCGGGAAAACATGTTCCCGGTCATGCAGGACGAGCAGGAGGACATCGAGGATGAGGGCTACGTCCTCAAGCCCATGAACTGCCCGCACCACATCATGCTCTACAAGTCGCAGATGCACAGCTACCGCGAACTGCCGGTGCGCTACGCCGAGTTCGCCACGCTCTACCGCTACGAGAAGGCCGGCGTGCTGACCGGACTCGCGCGCGTACGCAGCGTCACGCAGGATGACGCGCATGTGTTCATGCAACCCAGCCAGATCCAGGAGGAGTTCGACCGCGCTGTGAACCTGACCCAGGAGGTCTTCGACACCTATGGCCTGAGCGACTACTGGATCAGGCTCTCCCTGCGCGACCCGCAGAAGAAGGAGGACTACGTAGGCAGCGATGAGGTGTGGGAGATGGCCGAAAGTTCGCTGCGTAACGCCTTGGAGAACCGCAAGATCGACTATCAGGAGGGCATCGGCGAGGCCGCGTTCTATGGTCCGAAGATGGACTTCATGGTGCGCGACGCGCTGGGTCGCGAGTGGCAGTGCTCGACCATCCAGCTCGACTTCGTGCAGCCGGAGAACTTCGAGATCGAGTACATCGGCGAGGACGGCCAGGCGCATCGCCCGGTGATGATCCACCGCGCCGTCACAGGCTCCACGGAGCGCTTCATGGCCATGCTGATCGAGCATTACGCCGGGGCCTTCCCCGTGTGGCTCTCGCCCGTGCAGGCCACGCTCATCCCCATCGCCGACCGCCACATCGAGTACGCCAACACCGTCGCGCAGACCCTCAAGGCCGAGGGCGTGCGCGTGGAGATCGATACGCGCGGCGAACGCATGAACGCCAAAGTACGCGACGCCCAGATGCAGAAGATCCCCTACATGCTGGTAGTCGGAGATAAGGAGGCCGCCACCAACAGCGTCTCCGTGCGCCTGCGCACCAACGAAAACCTCGGCCCGGTCCCCCTGGCCGACTTCATCGAGCGCATCAAAGGCATCACCAGGACACGGAGCAGGGAATTGTAGACCGACCGGGCGCAGGCCTTGTCGGCGGGCAAGGGGAGCCGAAGCGGCGCCCCTCCATGCAATGAGATACAACACGCGTAGTCGACCGGGCGCAGGCCAGCGGCGCCCCTACATGAAATGGGTTCACAACACGCGTAGGGGCCCGGCTTGCCGCACCCGTGTAGGCCTCGCTTGCGCGGCCACGTCGGAGCGTGGGTTAGCGAATACAATAACAATATTAACGGCATTCACGCGAGCCATGTCCCTCCCCAGGGGTCAGCAGAGAGGAACCGCCACCGGCTGAAAGCGGTCCGACCCGCAAGGAGTCGATACCCCTCGCCAGCCTGTACTGAGCCAGTAAAGTACACGCCCCGACCCCGTTAACGGTCGCATAACGAGCGCATTCTAGAAGATTTTCATACTTGCATGCACGATGGCACCGCCAGCTAACCCATTTCGTGTAGGGGCGCCGCTGGCCTGCGCCCTTTACATAGAATGCGGAAACTGGGTGGAACCACGGAAAGCTTTACAGCCTTTTCGTCCCATAACGGGATGAAAAGGCTTTTTTTTGTCACATTGACCATTCATCACCTCAATCAGAAGGGAGCTACCAGTATGTCGGTAGAAGTAGAGTTGCAAGCATCAGTGGAGTACTCGCCGCTTCAGCGCATGCGGCACTCGGCGGCCCACATCATGGCGGAGGCCGTGCAGGAACTGTTTCCTGGCGCGCGCTTCGCTATCGGGCCGGCCATCGAGGATGGCTTTTACTACGACTTTGAGTTGCCGCGCTCGCTCACGCCTGACGATCTGCCCGCTATCGAGCAGCGCATGGCACACATCATCGCCGGGAAACAGCCGTTCCAGCACGATCACTGGCCACGCGGCAAGGCGCTGGAGTACTTCCGCGCCAGAGATCAGCCCTACAAGGTGGAGATCATCGAGAACCTGCCAGACGACGAGGTGGGTATCTACCAGCAGGGCCACTTCCTGGACCTGTGTCGCGGCCCCCATGTCGAGAACACGGGCCAGATCGGTCCCTTCAAGCTAACGCACGTGGCCGGCGCCTACTGGCGCGGAGACGAGCAGCGTCCGATGTTGCAACGTCTCTACGGCACGGCCTGGTTCACACAGGAAGAACTGGAGCAGCATCTCCAGCGCCTGGAGGAGGCTCAGAGGCGTGACCATCGCCGGCTGGGGCGCGAGCTTGGCCTCTTTATGTTCTCGCCGGAGGTCGGGCCGGGCCTGCCACTGTGGCTACCCAGGGGCGTGATCCTGCGCCAGGAACTCGAAGGCTTCCTGGTGCAGGAACAGCGCAAGCGCGGCTATGTTCACGTCATGACGCCGCAGATCGGTCAGATTGAGATGTACAAAACAAGTGGACACTGGTACAAGTATCGCGATGAGATCTACCCACCCATGGCCGTCAAACCTGGCTTCGATCCCGATGCCGGAGAGCCGCAGGGCGAGGTATATATCCTCAGACCGATGAACTGCCCGCACCACATCCAGATCTACAAGAACGAGTTGCGATCCTATCGCGAGCTACCACTGCGCCTGGCGGAGATGGGTATGGCCTATCGCTACGAGAAGCCCGGCGAGCTGCACGGCCTGCTGCGCGCGCGCGGCTTCACGATTGACGACTCGCACATCTTCGCCATGCCCGCTCAATTGCATGAGGAGTTCTTGCGCGTCGTCGACCTCGTGCAGGTGGTCTTCAAGACCCTGGGCATCGAGCAGTTCCGCGCGCGCCTCGGCACACGCGATCCAGGCAGTTCGAAGTATATCGGCAGCGATGAGGTGTGGGCACAGGCGCAGGCGGACATCGTGAGCGCGCTCCAGAAGCTGGAGTTTCCCTACACAGTGGAGGAGGGTGAGGCCGGCTTCTACGGCCCCAAGCTCGACTTCCTGTTCCGCGACGCTCTGAATCGTGAATGGCAACTAGGCACGGTGCAGGTAGACTATAATTTGCCTGAACGCTTCGATTTATGGTATGTTGGGTCAGATGGACAACGACACCGGCCCGTCATGATACACCGCGCCCCCGGCTCCATCGAACGCCTGGTCGCCATCGTGATCGAGCATTTCGCGGGCGCCTTCCCGGTGTGGCTGGCCCCCGTGCAAGCTATGCTGATCCCCATCGCCGACCGCCACATCGACTATGCGCGCAGGGTGGCGGAGATGCTCACAGCGGCAGGCGTGCGGGCCGAGATCAACGCGCAGGGCGAGCGCATGAACGCCAAGATTCGCGACGCACAACTGCAAAAGGTCCCATACATGCTGGTCGTTGGCGATAAGGAGCAGGCGGACGAGGCCGTGTCCGTCCGCCTGCGCTCGCATGAAAACCTGGGCGCGATGCCGCTAGCCAGTCTGGTAGCCCGCATCAAGGGCCAGATCGACACGAAAAGTAAGGAATTGTAAGGTCCCAATGAAAAGGAGCGCGTATGCTGGTTGCGTTTGAAGGTATCGATGGCGCAGGCAAGACCACGCAGGTGCAATTACTCAAGGAAAGGGCGCGTGGTCTTGGTATGCAGGCGGAGATCCTCTCGTTTCCACGCTATAACGAGACCGTCTTCGCCAGGTGCATCGCGGCCTATCTGAACGGCCAGTTTGGCGATCTGGCGGCGGTCCCTCCAGCTTCGGCGGCGCTGCTCTACGCCGGGGACCGCTTCGAGAGCCTGGGCAAGATCAC
>JBDTHH010000535.1:0-9614 GCA_039937055.1 Ktedonobacteraceae bacterium
CCTCTTCTTTGGATCGCTGACCGTCATCAGAATTGCTCTCAGTGTTATTGATGCCTTCGGTATTCCTTTCTTAGGCATTTTTACTTTCCTGATCGGGCTTGCGCTAGGCCTTGTCTGGTTCATTGGCTGGATCGTGCTAATGATCAATGGCTTCCAGGGCAAGTACTTCAAGCTGCCCATCATCGGCGACTACGCCGAGCGCTACGCCAACCAGGGCACCGGTACCAGGATGTAACCTGCACACTCATGGTGTTGTGGTTCTGAATAACAGGAGGAGCGGCCCTCGTGGCCGCTCCTCCTGTTTGATGCATGGGCACAGGTAAATGCAACGGCTGGCTCTGCCTATTTGCATGAGTGTAGTCACGATAACAGGTGCAGCGCGTGCGCTGCGCGTTCCAGCGTTTCGCGGAACTGGGGAGCGGCGATCGAGATGAGGCTGCGAGCACGCTCGGCCAGGTCACGGCCATGGAGAGCGGCGATGCCGTACTCGGTAATCACGTAGTGAACATGCGCTCTCGACGTGGTGACCGCGGCCCCTGGGGTCAGGATAGGCACGATGCGCGAGGTCAGCCCATCGATGGGGGTGGGCAGGCCCAGAAGCGCACCGTCCGGGACGGACTCGCTTGTGTGCTCGCGCGGCACACGCGCTGTCGCCGGTAGCGCGATGATCGGGCGTCCCCGTTTGGCGAGGGCTGCGCCGCGCATGAAGTCCATCTGTCCACCGACGCCGCTATAGATGCGCGTGCCAATGGACTCGGCGCACACCTGGCCCATCAGGTCCACCTGGATGGCGCTGTTCACGGTCACCATGTGCTCGAACTGGCGAATGATCGTCGTGTTATTGGTGTAATCGGTCGGGCGCATCTCAACCGCGGGATTATCGTGAATAAAATCCAGCAGGCGGCGGGAACCAATCACGAAGCTGGCAACGATCTTATCGCGATCGAGGACCTTGTGTTTCCCGGTGATCACCCCCTGCTCCACGAGGTCAAGCACGCCATCCGAGAACATCTCGGTATGCACCCCCAGGTCGCGGCGGTCCACCAGCGATTCGAGGACCGCGTCGGGAATGGCGCCGATGCCGAGTTGGAGCGTTGCGCCATCCTCGATCAAACTGGCGACGTGCCGGCCGATCAGCCGCTGTGTCTCATCAGGCGTCCGGCGCGCGACTTCATACAACGGCCCGTCGAACGCGACGGCATAATCAAGCCTGGAGACATGCACGAAGCTGTCGCCATGCGTCCTGGGTACATGGGGATTGATCAGGGCCACAACGGAGCGCGCGTGGTCCACGGCCGACCGCGTGACATCCACCGATGGACCAAGCGAGCAATAGCCATGATGGTCCGGGGGCGAGACCTGCACGAATGCTACGTCGATGGGCAGCAGGTCATCTGCTGCAAAAAGCTGGGGAATATCGGAAAGGAAGATCGGTGTATAGCTGGCTCTACCGGCATTGGCGGCCGCGCGAATATTCTCTCCCACGAACAGGGCACGCGTGTTAAAGTGTCCCTGCCAACGTTCATCTGTGTAGGGTGTTGGTCCGTATGTATGGAGGTGAGTGATTTCAACGTCGCGTAGCTCCTCGCCGCGGGCGACCAGCGCCTCTAGTAGCGGTGTAGGAGTGGCGCAGGCCCCCTGCACAAATACCCGGTTGCCGGATGCCACAATCTTTACCGCCATGTCCGCATTACACCATACCGTCATGCTATATTATGCCTCCTGATGGTCTTTCATTAATGCTCGCTTACACTGTAGTATATCTCAGAGGTTCAGTGCAAGAGCGTATGTCTTCCACGGAACGAGTCCAGGCGCAACTTCTCTTTCTTGTTTGGAATGTACATGGAAATTCGGGTACCATGCTTTTAAGATAATATAGGCATAGCATGAGATTATCGAAAGTGTTATCTCTCTTGACGAATGACAAGCTATGACCTACAATTGTTTAGAAATAGTTTTCCGGGCCAGAAGCGGTACTCTGCTCGAAAGATGTGGACGTGCCGGGAAGTGGTAGAGGTATGTGTGAGCCAGTGGCAAAATAGCGACGAAGACACAAAAGAACAACCCTCGCTTGGCAGCGTCATGCGGCAATTGCGCCGTCAAAGAAATCTGACGCAGGCGGAATTGGGTGGGGAGCGCTTTTCAAAGTCGTATGTGAGTGCAGTGGAATTAGAGAAGATCTCCCCCTCTCAGGAGGCGATCGATTTCTTTGCCGAGCAATTAGATCAGCCTGCCGATGGTTTGCGGCGTTTTCTCCAGCAGGGCTCGAACGGGAAGGCGCTCTCTCTGCTGCCTGGGCTTCCGGTGTATGAACTTGCCGATCGTTCTATCCAGGAAGAGATTATCTTGCTCCTGGATATCTTGCTGGAAGGGGCTGAACCATCCACCTCTTCGTTCCAGCACAGGCTCCCCCTGCTTTCGCCAGAGATGCTTATAGCGTTGCCCTTGCAGGTACAGGCGCGCTACGCCTTCTTGCATGGCCTGGTAGCCCGGCAGAAGGGTGAGCTTACAACGGCGCGTGATGCGTTCGAGCAGGCGTTCCCGTTCGCGCCGCCGAAGTATCATCCGGCGATCCTGGATGAGCTGGGGATGAACTACTACCAGGAGCAGAATTACCAGAGCGCCTTAAGTTACCACAGGCGCGCGCTGACTATGCTCGAAGAGGATGGCGCGAACGGCGCGGGTACGATCCCTAATTTGCGCCTGCGTATCGAACTGCATTGTGGCAATGATTACCAGGCTCTGGGCCTGCATCGCCAGGCCTATGCACATTTCGACCGCGCGCGTATGTATTTGAGTGTCACCCATGATATGCGGACGGCGGGCCAGCTTTACCTGGGCCTGGGCTATTGCATGTACGCGGCCGCCTATCGAAGTCGCGCTGGTTCACAGGCTATCAGCCGCGACCCCCTCTCTATGGATGAGAGAGAGCGTGAATTTCAGCGCGCGGTGAGCTACCTGCTGCAAAGTCGCACCTTGTACCAGGTCAGCAGCGACCGGCTAGGAGAGTCGAACGTGCGTCTCTTGCAGGCCATGGTGTTGCTTGATTACTGCGATCAACGAAAACAGGCGGCGCGCGAGAAGTTCCGCACGCAGGGGATGCCTGTTTCTGTGAGTGGCGTGGCCCTGCTTGACGAGGCGGAGGAGCAGTGCTGGCAAACGCTGATCTTGTGGCAGGAGGATACGTTGACCAAGGGCGGCCCGCCTCCTCTTGGCCTGGAGGCCGTGATCTATGTGGCCCTGGCCTATGTCATACGGGTATTTGTGCAACGCGCGGTCCTGGCTCGCCTGGGGGGATATAGCGATACCGCCATACAGGAGCGTTCGCGCGCAGCTCAACTCTGCCAGCAGGTTCTGGCTACGTTCTCGCAGCCCAACTTCCCGTGGGACTTCATTCGTGATCTAAGCGGGCCGCAGGTACGTACCGTCGTGTACCAGAGCCAGCCACTGCCCCGCCTCCCCGACTCGTCAGCATTGGCACAGCATGTGCAGCGCAGTTCGATCTGCCAGGCTGAGGTCTACCTCGCGGCCGGAGAACTGGCGGAGGAACTGGGAAGTGCGGCTCTCGACCTGAATTATGCCTCTGATTGCTACCGGCGCGCCGATCAGTGCTTCCAGTCCTCGCTCAAGGCTATGCGGCAGGCGATACCCGACGAAGCGCATGACCCCAGTTACCTTGCACGCTGCTACCAACACTGTATCAGTATCCTGGAAGAGCGTATTCAGGATGTGCCTGATACCTCTCAGGAGACGATGCAGGTGCTGGTGACTATCCTGAAAAGTAGCCTCCACCACCTGCCATGTTCAGGCGTGCCATCTCACATGGTATAGGATGCACAAGACGTAGGGGCGCCGTTTACAAGCCCGCGTGGTAGCGCAACATATATCTCTGCTTGACGAGCGGGCTTGTAAACACCCTGTTGTTTTCTTGTATCTCCATCATACTTTACCCCCTGGATCTATCCGAGGGAGTGATATGCAGGCGTGTGATATTCAGCATCTCCTCTGTGCTCCATAATGTGGCGCATGTAACTTTTCCCTTCCTCATGCGATTGCAGAAGTGAGGCCTCAAATTTAAAGGGAGTAACGGATGCACCTCTCACAAGATATAGTTTCTCATCATTCGCCAGTAGCCAGGCTCTATGAGCTGTATGCGCCAGCCATTTTCGCCTATCTACGCCGGCACACGTCTTCCCGCGAGGATGCGGAGGATGTGCTGGTTGAGGTATTCGTGGCCGCAGTCGAAGCTGGCAATCTTGCTAACCTGAGTGAGAAGGAGCAGCTAGCCTGGCTCTGGCGCGTCGCTCGCAATAAAGGGGTGGATGTATATCGGCGGGAAAAGTTCCGGCAAGGGATTGACCTGGACCTGTTCGCGGATATGATCTTCGACGATGATCCCGCCCCTGAGCAGGCGGCTCTGCTTCAGGAAGAGTATGCACACCTGCGTATGCATTTGGAGAAGCTTACACCGTTACAACGTGAAGCGCTGCGTCTGCGTTTCGCCAACGATCTGCGCTGTTCTGAGATTGCCGAGGTGCTGGGCAAACGCGAAGGTGCGATTCGCGTCCTGCTCTCACGCACACTCAATTTTTTACGCGCCCTCTACGCCAAAGACCAGGGAGAAGCCAGTTATGAAGCACGATCGTGATTTTTTCACACCTGAGACCATAGACGAACAGGTGGAGCAGATTGCGCAGGAAGCCAGCGGGGCTCGCCTGTTACCCGCTGAGCAGCTCCCGCGATCGTTTCAGGTGGCCGAGAGCCTGGTGAGCGATCTCCAGGGGCACTACCACGCTGAGCAGGTACAGGATGTTGCCTCGCTTGAGCGTTCCTGGAAACGCATCGCGTCTCGCGTTGGCGGCCAGCAGGGACAGACGCACTTGGCTGACAAACAACTCGTAACAACCGATATTCAGAGGTTTCCTTCCGAAAGGACTCGTCCCATGCAAAAAAATCTATCCGAACGCCCCAAACAGGGGAAGTTTTTCCGGAGTCTCAGCACACTTGCGGCTGTGCTCTTCGTCGGCCTGCTGGTTGGCGGCCTGCTGGTTGTGCTGAACGCAACTCATCATGGAACAAAGACAGGCTCAAGGAACATTGTTGCCACGAAAACGATGACCGCAACACCAGCGCCAGCCATTCACTTTGGGCACACCGTGTATACGACGCCGCCCGACTCGATGGGCTTCCAGGGAGGCCTGTCCTGGTCGCCGGATAGCAAACGCGTTGTCACGTACGGTGTGGCTACTGGTGTCCGGATCTGGGATGCGACCACTGGCGCGCACAAAGTGACGATCCCGATCCCCGATACGTCCATAGCGAATGTTGCCTGGTCACCCAACAGCCAGTTGGTAGCGCTCACAACGTATACACAGATCATGCTGGTCGACGGACAGACTGGCACCATTAAGCATACCTATTCCGCAGCTACGGCACGTATAGATAGCTCTGCCAGTGGGCCTTACCTCTCGACCATGATGCCCATCAGCGGCGGCGTTGGTTACGGCGCTGTGTCCTGGTCACCCGATGGTCGTTTCCTGGCTGTCTCGGTGTCAACCGGGCCAGGTGGCACGGTTCAGATTCTGAATGTGCGGACCGGCGTCGTGGCCTATACTCTTCCTGTTCCTGGCAATTATGTCGCGGATGGGGCAAGCTGGTCCCCCGACGGCAAGTATATAGCTGCAAGCGTTTTCAATACAGAGCCAGGCAACTCGATTGTTCCCCAAGATCAACTGCAGATGATCTGGGCCTGGAACGCTGCTACCCATCAGGTGGTGTTTAAGCACACTGTCGGCAACGGTGTTGGCGAGTCGCTGACCTGGCAGCCTGCAAGTGACCGCCTGGCCTTTGTCGAGTGGGTTGCGCAAAAAGGCGGTGGTTTGACTTCATCGCTGGCCATCTGGGACGTGCCAACCAATACACAGGTGAAGCACTATCAGGTAGCTGCGAGTGGCACGCTGGCACTGGCTTGGTCGCCCGATGGCAAATATATCGCTTATGTCGGTAATTCCACACTTGCTGTGGACTCAGGGAATGGAACACCAACTCCGAAACCGGGGAATGGAGCACCCACGCCTACGGTGAACCCGGCCGATCCCAACCAGGTGCGCAGGCACTCAGGGCGTCCCAACCAGGTAGTCATTATAGATGCGAGCAGCGGTCAGCAGATCTACGTCTACAAGGGCCATCAACAGAATATCAGTGAGCTGGCCTGGTCACCTGATGGCAAGTACATTGTCTCTGCCGAAGGTCAAACGAGCGGAGATGTGGTAGCTAAGGTGTGGACAGCGTAGCACAACGACGCTGGTAAGGGAGCCGCAAGCGCTACCCCATAGACATGAAGTGAAGCCCTCTCTGATGCCAAAGGCTGTCACCGCCGATCCGTAGCGCGTGGCTTGCCTCGCCGTCCTGCCACGCGCTACAGATCGGCGGTGACACTATTCGGCAACTCTGGTCCTCCAACTCCCAATTCCTCTTTTGCCTGGCGTGAAGCATGGTACGTGAAAATGTTATGACGCGAATTACGCCAGCAGTTCCTGTTCATTCAGGGGACCCAGCGCAGTGAGCACCTGCTTCTCGCGTATGGGGAAGCGGCGCAGGGCGCGCATCACGTCGTCGGCGCTGATCTTCTCGACGCGCTCGATCTCCTCGTCGATGCTGACCAGGCGGTTCTCGGTGACCCAGTCGGAGGACAGGGAGCGCATGCGCGCGAAGGTGGATTCGCTGCTCAGGACCAGGTGGCTGATCCATTTGTCCTTGGCGCGGCGCATCTCGTCTTCGAAGACGCCATCCTCCAGCAAGCTATCCAGTTCGGCGCGCAGCATCTTAAGGACGCGCGGGGCCTCTTGCGGCGTCGAGTTGGCCTCCAGTAGCAGCATGCCGGTGCCTTCCAGCGACCAGATGCCGGCGCTCGCCGATTCTGCCAGGCCCTTCTGGTGGATGTTCCAGTAGATACGCGAGCCGTCGCCATCGCCCAGGATGCTGCCACCGAGGGCGGCGGCGTAGTAGTCGGGGTCCTGGATGCCTACAGTCGGCATAGCCACAAACATGATCTGCTGCTTGAGCTTCTCGTCAACAATGACGTTGTTGCTGGCGTGCGCGGGTTCGTACGGGGTGGTGTCCCGCCCGGACTCGCCGCTGCGCCAGGCGCTGCAATGCTGCTCGGCCAGGCGCACAAGCTGCTCCCAATCGAACTGGCCAGCCACGGCGAGGATCAGGTTGTTGGCGGCATAGCGGCGCTGCCAATAATTGCGCATCTGCTCGACGCGCATGTCGCGGATGCTCTCGCGCGATCCCAGCACATCGTGCCCCAGCGCGTGCTCGCCGAAGTAGGCCCGCACCATGCTCCGGAAAGCCAGGCTGTACGGTTGATCCTCGGAGCGCGCGATCTCGTTGATGATGACCTCTTTCTCGGTCTCGAAATCTTTCTCGTCCAGGCGTGGGTACATCATGTCACTGAGGAGTTCGAGCGCTCGCTCCAGGTATTCGCCCAGCACGCGTGCATAATATACGGTGGCCTCGTGGGAGGTGAACGCGTTCAGCTCAGCCCCGATCTTATTGAACTCCAGCGTGATCTGCTGCCAGTCCAGCGTGCTGGTGCCCTTAAAGACCATATGCTCCAGGAAATGCGAGATACCTGCGATGTCGGACTCAGGCTCATCGCGCGAGCCTGTGCGCACATAGTATGACATGGCTACCGATTCGAAGTCAGGCATAGGCTGGGCCACGATCTGTAATCCGTTGCTCAGACGGTGGGTATGAAACACAGTGCCATTGGCTGTGGTTTCTGTCATCTAGCTACCTCCAAGGTGTGAAGGGGTAAATAATGCAAAGAACGCTTCTTTCTATAGTGCATGATAGCCCTCGTGAATGGGGCTTGTCAAATCAAGGGAGCAGTTCACGCGGCCTCTCGATTTCGCTCTCTCAGTATACTATTCATGTGGAATGAATTATGGGCTTACCAGCTAATTAGACCGGTAAGACTCATAAACTGGTGGCGTAAAGGGTCATGGTGTGCCTTGTCTTACCCTGTCTCTCTATAAACAGGGTATGGCAAGGCAGGATCCCCTTTGCGCACGGGTAGAGATGTCGAAGTAAGGAGATCACGCAATGGCGAGCCAGGAAAAAATCACAACATCTACCACGGTGGCAGCGGCTAAGAGGCAAGATATTGAGCAGCTCCGCATCTTCTCGCACCCCGACAGGGAAGCGGCTGTACTAAATCGGGTCAAGCAAGTGGTCCCAGGGCCGGCGACCGGATTTGATTACCCCACCATCCTCAAAGGGAGCACGGCACACTTTACTGTGTACTACGATCCAGCGCTGGGCGCGCAGGGGCAGACCATTGCCGATGGTGTGCTGGCGACCTGTGAGAACGAATATAACATTCTCTCGTTCCTGTTCGGCGGCATTAGCGCCGGTCCCTTCAATATCATCATCGCCGCCCTCGATTCCTCGGGGCAGGGCCGAGGGGGCGCCTACCACTATGGGTGCGCGGCGGCCGATCTATACTGCGACGCGAAGATCGCGCCCGCGCTCGATCTTGACTACACGCGCTTCCTGGTGGTTGCCGAGGAGGTTGAGGTGTTCTCCGCAGCTCAGGATCTGGGCTGGGATTGCGCGGCCAGCAATGGCGAGGGGCTTTCACGCGTGCTTGCCACCCTGCTCTACCCGGCCGAACTCGATGGCTATACCAGCGCCGCCACGTGGCTTAATACGCCAGGGCGCCCGGATTTCATCAATGTGAACGACCCGACAGACACGAATAATGTTTCGACCGGCTGCTCGGTCCTCTTCCTCAATTACCTGCGCTACCAGTTGGATTTCACCTGGGCCGAGATCGTGCAGGCCGGCGGCGCGACACTGGCGCAGACGTACAGCAATCTCACCGGGCAGGCCGATGGTCTGACCCCCTTTAAGGCGCTGCTCCAGGCCTTCTATCCCGAAGGTACACCCTCTGGCGTGACCAGCGACAATGTCTACCCACTGCTGAAAGAGATGACCTTCCCCTACAGCGGCATCCAGTTCCAGGGCAGCGTGCCGGCCAACTCAACCGCTACATGGTTTACCTATAACTGGCCGGCCCTGTGGCATGTTACCTGGAGCGTTGTCCCGACCAGCGTGAGCGCAAGTGGTCCACAGATCAATTGGAGCGTGGAGACTGAGAAGACCGCCGGCGACTCCCTGACCTACTGGCTCAACATCACAAACATTACCTCGCAGCCGGTGGATATCGAAGCGCGGTATTGCATATTGGGCGACTGATTAGTGCGTGATCGAACGTCTATTGAAGAGAAACCACCAGCGAGAAGAAAGGATGGCACGCATATGCTCCGTATCACCATCGAGCAGGATGGCCAGGCGGAAACTCACCCGCGTGGCCAGACAATCACCCAACTCCAACATATGCCAGCGCGAAACGGTGGACCGCCGGCAGTTGGGCCGCACTACGCCATACAAAGCCCTCTATCCCTTGCGTCACAGGACACGACTCAGCATGTTGGGGGAAACGCACAGAGCGCGGGCCCGGCTCCCAAGATAATGCAGGTACGCCACAAGTCGTGATGCCACTGAGCGGCATGAGAGGTAGGGGCGCGGTTTACAAGCCCATATTG
>JBDTHH010000536.1:0-6062 GCA_039937055.1 Ktedonobacteraceae bacterium
TGTTGCGCAGCCTGATCGGCGAGAACAGGTAAACACACAGCTAGATTGTGCGCTTGCAGACGATATGCCTGAGTGGGGTTCCTGCTCAGGCATATCGTCTGCAACCCACGGTCACGGTAGAGGCATACCTTGCAGGAACAACACTACGACGCGATCATTATTGGCGCTGGCCTGGGCGGCCTGCTCAGCGCTGCGCAACTGTTGCAGCGCGGCAAACGAGTTGTCGTGCTGGAGCGCCTCCCTCATTGTGGAGGGCGCTTCACGGCGAAGACTTTTCAGGGCGTGCAGGTCAGCACGGGAGCCGTCCACATGCTACCCTTCGGCAGCAGCGGCGTGCTGGCGAGTATGCTGCGGCGCTTACAGGTGCCGCATCGTTTATTTGATGCCGATGTCTTCGGCTCCTTTCATGTGCATGGCAAACAGATCCGCGCACGCGGCCTGCTGGGCGCCTTCAAGTTTTTGGGGCCACGCCAGTTCTTGTGGTTCACGCGCATGGGCTACCTGATGTTCCTGCGCCCCCTGCCCGCGCGGGACCGCGACCTGCCCTTCAGCGCCTGGCTGGCCCGGCACCTGGATGTCAAACGCAACCGCGAACTGGCGACATTCTTCGCCTGCATCTCGCGCTTCGCCCTCAGCCTGGAACTCAGCCAGGTGAGTACCGCCGAAGTGATCGAGACCTGCCTGAACATGTTTAGCTATGGTGCCCCCGCCATCGTCGAAGGCGGCTGCGGCACCCTGACTGGCGAACTGGAACGGCACATCCTGGCTCAGGGCGCCGACCTGCGGCTGCGTCATGATGTTATGCAGATTTTGCACGAGGACGAGCAGATCAGCGGGGTACGCGGGCGCGACAAAGCCAGCGGCGCCGAGGTCAGCTTCTATGCTCCACTGGTGGTAAGCGATATCGGGCCGCGCGCGACGGATGCGCTGCTGGCGAACCGACAGATCACTCAGGCTACGGTATTGAAACAGCAGCGACAGGGCAGCAGCGCCACAACATTCGCAGATCTCGATGAAGACAGTGGCGAGCTGAACACGCACACTGCCATCCCGGAAGCCGTGGGGCTGAAGGTCCACCTGCTCAGCGATATCTCACTGATACCTCACAAAGGCATCATGTATTGCCTGGATACCCGGCGCATCGCCGGCATGGTTCAGCCGACCAACTGCGATCCCAGCCTGGCCCCACCTGGCAAACACCTGCTCATCAGCCACCAGGTCATTCAGAGCAACAATATCGAGGAGGAGAAGGCTCTGGCACTCGCCGACCTGCGCATGCTTTTCGGAGCAGACGCGTTCGAGCAGCACTGCCGTGTGCTCACCATGAGCACCTATCGCGGCGAGTGGCCTGTGAACCGCATCGCGCAGGGTGCCGATGTCGCTCCCAGCACCCGACTGCACGGCCTGTACCTGGTGGGGGACGCCGTGAAGCCCACGGGCTACCTGATGGTTGAGGGTGTGGCGCAGAGTGTCAATCACTTCCTCGACCTGCTCACCAGCAGTGAACAGGGGCCGGCTGACACCGTCCCTGAAGCACCTCACATGCAGGGACGCGGCAAGCGCCCACGCTGGAAACGCGAGAAACAGGCGGCACGCTACGTTACCCCACCCCCTTCTCGTCTCAATGCACTCCGCTGGTTGTGGCAAGCTCCCGGCAACTCAGGCAAATCGTAAGGAGTCCCAGTATTTATGAATATGGACAACAATGCCCCCTACTACCTGATCACAGGTGGTACGCCGCTGCATGGCGAAGTCGCCCTGAGCGGTGCCAAGAACGCGGTGGCCAAGATCTTGATCGCGTCGCTGCTGACAACCGAGTCCTGCACGCTACGCAATGTACCCCTGATCGGGGAACTTGACCTGACGCTGGCGCTCTGTCACGATATGGGGTCTCACATCGAGCTGGTAGACCACACGCTCTCTGTGCGCACACCCGATGTTCACTGCTCGATAGTATCGGGGAGTATCGGCGGCCTGAACCGCATGGCCATCATGACCGTCGGGCCGCTGCTGCACCGCTGTGGCGAGGCCAATATCCCGCGTCCGGGGGGCGATCGCATCGGCGCGCGCCCAATCGATTTCCATATTCAGGGATTAGAGTTAATGGGCGCCGTCGTTACCGAGGAAGCGGGACGCTACCACTTCAGCGCGCCACGCGGCCTGCACGGTGCGACCATCCACCTGCCCTTCCCCAGCGTCATGTCGACCGAGAACTTCCTTATCACAGCCTCGCTGGCCAAAGGCGTCACCGTCATCGAGAACGCGGCGCTGGAGCCGGAGATCATCGACCTCATCAAGTTCCTGCAGAAGATGGGCGCCATCATCGAGATCAAGGTTGACCGACGCATCGTGATCGAGGGCGTCGAGCGCCTGCACGGCGCCAGCCATACGCTGCTGAGCGACCGCAACGAGGCCGTCTCCCTGGCCATCGCCGCCTACCTGACAAAGGGCGATATCTACCTGCGCGGCGCCCAGCAGGATACGCTACTCACCTTCTTAAACACGCTCACCAAGATGCAGCTCAGCTTCGCCGTGGACGACGAGGGCATCCGCTTTACCGGCACTGATACGCCGCCGCCGGTCATCGCCCTGGAGACCGATGTTCACCCCGGCTTTATGACCGATTGGCAGCAGCCGTTCACCATCCTGCTGACGCAGGCCGACGGTATGTCGGTTGTCCACGAAACCATCTACGAGGACCGCTTCGGCTACACCAGCGCTCTGAGCCATATGGGCGCGCATGTCGGCCTGTATAGCAAGTGCCTGGGCGAGGTACCCTGTCGCTTCCGCGAAAAGCAGTACCTGCATAGCTGCGTGGTGCGAGGTCCCACACCTCTGACCGCCACGCGCCTGGATATCCCGGATATTCGCGCCGGCTGCTCCTACATCCTGGCCGCCCTCTGCGCACAAGGCACCTCCAGCGTCTACGGCATCGAGCACATCGAGCGCGGCTACGAGAAGCTCGACGAGAAGCTGCGCGCTCTGGGTGCGCAGTTGGAACATATACGCGAGCCAGACCTGGTAACTCCTGGCAAAGAACCGGTATACCGCGCGGTAACAGGGCATCCGTGAGGAGCACCAACGTAAGCCGCAGTGGCTTCAACACATTCGTTTGATCGGTACACCACCCGCCGTAGTGCTCTGTCAAACTTCGTTCGACACGTGAGCTGCCCCTCATCCGCGTAGGGATCCGGCAAGCCGGATCCCTACGCGGGCGGGAGAAGCGCCCCGATACCTGTGCCATGAACTTTGACAGAGCACTACGAACTCAAAGCCCTTGACAAAAAGAGCAGCTACATGGTATAGCTTATATAGCAAATAGCTATATAAGCTAGAAATTTGCAATAACGCAGACTGGCGAGGTAACAAGCAATGCTTTCTGAACCGAACCCGGCATCCGCAGTGGATTGGACGATGCCGCGGCCGGATATGATCTCTGCCGGGAGCGGCGTCCCTGCCGTTGTAACGCGCGATCTCGTGCGCACCTTTGGGCAGAAGGTCGCCGTCCAGCACCTGAACTTGAGCGTGCAACGCGGCGAGTTTTTTGGCTTCCTGGGACCCAATGGCGCCGGTAAGAGTACGACCATCAAGATGATGACCGGCTTGCTGCGCCCCACCACCGGCACGGTATGGGTCGCCGGCGTCGATGTCTGGCACGACCCACTCTCCGCCCGCGCGCTCATGGGTGTCTTGCCTGAGTACCTGAACCTGTATGAGCGCCTGACCGGGAGAGAATTCCTGACCTTTGCCGGCCATATGTATGAAGTGCCCGCTACGGACATCGAGAGGCGCTCCAGCGAACTCCTGCGCGTCCTGGACCTCAGCAACGATGCCGACAAACTTGTCGTCGATTATTCAGTGGGCATGCGCAAGAAGGTAGCCCTGGCCGCCGCCCTTATTCACCGGCCCCAGGTGCTCTTCCTCGACGAACCCTTCGAGGGCATCGATCCCATCAGTTCGCGCGTCATACGCGATATCCTGCAAGAACTGACGCGCCATGGCACCACGATCTTCTTTTCGTCGCACATCATGGAGGTCGTCGAGCGCCTCTGTACCCGCGTTGGCATTATCAACCAGGGCGTGCTGGTGGCCGAGGGTACCCTGCAAGAACTGCGCGAGCGCGCCAGCGGCGAGAACAAAGATGCTACCCTGGAAGATATCTTCCTGAATGTGGTGGGCGCGCGCAACGAAGATCACAATCTCAACTGGTTGGAAATGTAATCATAGCTCTTCCTTGCAGTATGTGCAGGAATACATAGGGGGCCATTATGGTTATACACGGGGACAAACTTCGTTGGCTCTTCTGGTTGCGCTGGAAGATGCTGACGCGCGGCTTCACACGTGAAAAGGGTCGCATTTTCACGACCATCTTCATGATCATCTTTATCCTGCCACTCTTCGCAGGGGCCGCTATCGGTACATTTTTCGCCTATCGCTACCTGCCATCGCCCGCCAACGCGGAGGTCATGTTCCTGGTGCTGACCGGCGTCTACCTGCTGTGGATCATCCTGCCCCTGATGCAGTTCGGCGTCAACGAGGGTCTCGATATGTCCAAGCTGGTACAGTTCCCGCTCACGCGCTGGGAGATCATGGCCAGCCTGATATTCTCGACCCTGCTGGATGTCTTCACCCTGGGTCTGCTGATGGTCCTGGGGGCCATCGTGCTGGCCTGGTCCTCCTCGGTGCCGGTCGCGCTGATGTCGATTGTGGCGATGCTCATCTTCTATGTGCAGGTGGTCGGCATCAGCCAGTTAGTGCTCGCGCTCCTGATGCGCACGTTACAGAGCCGCCGCTTCCGTGACCTGAGCTTTCTGCTGATCGTGCTCTTCTCTTCCTCGTGTTACCTCTTCCAGCAGATCGCCTTGAACGGCATCGGGTCAACGCGCTTCGTAGACGCCTTGCAGCATGCCAATACCTCTCCCTACCTGCAATGGCTGCCGCCAGGTATGGCCGCGCGCACGGTTCAGCAGGCCTACCTGGGCAACTGGCTGGCCAGCTTTGCCTGGTTGGGGGCCTCGATAGTCCTGGCTCTGCTGGTGCTCTACCTGTGGCAACTTATCGTCGAACGCAGCCTGAGCGCGCCAGAGACAGGCGGCGCGGCGCGTGTGCGTTGGCGCGCCGAAAGGCCGCAAGCTGCTGTAGCGCTCCCATCTTCCGCCGGCGCTGTGCCCGTCGCGGCGCCGGCCTGGCAGCGCCTGCTCGCGCCCCAGACCCTGGCCGTCACGGTCAAAGAATTGAAGTACTTCAGGCGTGACCCGCAGTTCCAGGCCCTGCTGCTCCAATCGGTGGTCTATATCGTGATCATCGTGGTAGGGCCGCTACTTAATGTGAGATCCAGCGGCTTCGGCACCGGCCTGATCATCTATGCGCCGGCGGTGGCGCTCCTGACGATGCTCTCGCTCTCGCTCAACTCCCTGGGCATGGACCGCGAGGGCCTCACGACCCTCTTCCTGTTCCCGATCCGGCCACAGCGCCTGCTGTTTGGGAAGAACCTCTCTGTCTTCATCATAGGTCTGGTGGAGATGGTAATCATCGTGGCACTGAGCGCCACCCTGGTACACGCGTGGGATATGGCCTTGCCCATCATGGCTGCGGGCCTGGCTGGCATGGGTGTCGTGCTGGGTTGCGGCAATGTGACCTCGGTCTTCTTCCCACAGCGCATGCGACAGATGCGTGGCTTCCGCGCCACCGGCTCCTCGTCGTTCAGCGGCGACGGCTGCCTGCGCAGCGTCATGGTAATGGTTATGATGGTGGTCACCGCCATCTTGCTGATCCCTGTAATCCTCGCACTGGGCCTGCCGCTCATCTTCCACACGCAATGGTCCTGGATCATCACTATCCCGCTCTCGCTGGCCTACGGGATCGCCTTCCACCAGATAGTCACGCGCATCGTCGCCCCCCACCTGACCAGGCGCACACCCGAAATCCTGGCGGCAACGACACGGGAGTAGGGACAGCATATAGGGCGCAAGCCAGCGCCCAATAGGCGTCAAGTGAAGGCATCGCTTGCAGAAAGCGAGCGGCGTCTCCGTAGGGCGTGGCTTGCCTCGCCAGTCGGCCCG
>JBDTHH010000537.1:0-4609 GCA_039937055.1 Ktedonobacteraceae bacterium
TCATGAATCTGCTTCGTGGCTGGCCGCTACTCTCCCTGGTGGTAGCGCTGGCCATCGCCGGAGGACTCTACCTGCTCTGGGTGCGGGCGGGACGCCCACGGGGGATCTCATCAGCGGTCCAGCACGCCGAAGAGGGTGAGACACCTCCCTCGCCATAGGACTGCTCCAAACTCGCAAGAAACGCATGGGCCAAAGTCCATGCGTACCACGCGGCCATGCTCCATGTACTCGATCAGTTGGACTGGACGACCGCTCTCTTGCTCGCCGCCATTCTCTCGCCGACTGAACCCGATTGCCGTCCTGGCCTTGTTTCGGCAGATGCGTGTCAAGGAACGGATCTCCAACATCATCGAGGGTGAGAGCTTATTCAATGTTGGGGTGGCGGGTTCCCTCTTCCAGACTTTTTTGGCCCTGGTGCTCCTCTCGGCCCATAGACAAGCTCTTACCGGACTTGCAGCCGTAGGAAACGGTTTTCTGCTCTTTGTGGAAGAAGCCGGGGGAGGCATCGTGCTGGGTTTCGTGGTTGGCTTCGGGATGAGCCAGTGCGCGAGACCACCCTGACGTTGATTACTGCATACGGGCTATACTGGGTTGCGGATGCCTTGCACCCCTCGGCGATCATCGCGGTGATTGTGCTGGGCCTCTGCTACTGGGGAACTATGGGCGTCGGATCGGGATGTCCGAACGTACTCGCAGCCACGTGGACACCTTCTGGCGCATGCTGGCCTTTCTGGCGAACGCCCTGATCTTTTTGCTGATTGGCGTCCAAATTCATCCCTTTGCTTCTTTGCTGCTCAGTGGCCCGGCGGTTGCAACCTGGGGGATTGTATTGATCACTATTGGGGTGGTCTTGCTGGTACGCCTGGTGCTCATCCTGACGCTGACCACCCACACGTGGCTGTGGCTCCCCAGACGGGCGAGGTACAACCAGGCAGGAGAACTGCTCAGACAACCGTTGCCACGTTCCTGGCTCTTGATTCTCTTAGAGAAGTCGAACCCACAAAGCGTGAAATGGGCTTGCATATGACGTTACGTCATGGGTTAGACTCTTCCCAGTACCTTCTATCTCGAAAGATCGAAAGGAATATCAGATGAAATTGCAGATCATACATGTCGAGTCCATCTATCGGCGTTTGCTTAACAGTGCCAGCGCGCAGGAGCGCGAGGCGATTTACCGGCAGGAACTGCTGGCTCCGTTTGAAAGCATGATGCGTATTTATGGCGGAGGCGACGATCCCCTGGCCTGGGCAAAAATGTGGACCTTGTATACACCAGAAGATTTCGACGGCGAGCAGCGTCCCCTCATTGAGGACATGGTCAGGCGACTGGCCAATGATGGGAGCGGGCAGAAGTTCGCAACCGCGCTCGAACGAGGTGTGGCCGCATTCGCCCCCTACGTTGATCGCATTGCGCTGGACACCATCACCTGTGCTGTCGTTCTCACAAAGCATACTGGCACTATGCCTGGTCGAGGCTATGCTGGATTTGGCGGCATCCCTGGCTCTCTCATGGTTTCGCTCAGTCTGGTCGATGACTACACACTACCGCGTGTAGGGCCGGCAGCGGTTCATGAGCTCAACCACAATGTGCGCTTCAAGATCGTGCCTTTCCTACCCATGAGCGTCACGGTTGCCGATTATATCATTGCCGAAGGGCTGGCTGAATCTTTTGCTGCCGAGCTCTTTGGCGATGACCTGGTCGGCTACTTTGTTACCGATTTCAACGAAGAGGAGCTGGCCACAGCCCGGCGCGTCATCAGCGGCGCGCTTGACGTCAGCGGCTTCAATGCGGTGCGCAGCTATATCTTCGGCGATACCATTGCCGCCTCCGCAGGGCTGCCCAAAGCCGGGGTCCCTGATTTTGCCGGATACGCTATCGGCTATCGTGTGGTCCAGCAGTATCTCCAGCGCACAGGTCGATCTGTCGCCGAAGCCACCTTCCTCCCCTCTCAGGAAATTATCGCGGAGTCCGGTTTTTTCGAGTAGAAAGCGAGAAGGGCGCAGATTCCCCTCTTAAGCTCGCGCGAGAAGCTCACAACGCAAAGGCGTCAGAGCGCTTGAGATCGAGCAGTGCAATGGAGATCTGAGAAATCTAAGAAAGGAGTTCGTCAGCAAGATGAGGGTGCTGCTCCGGCCACGATTAATCGCGGACTCTCGACGCTGCGTCGCCTCTGCACCTGGGCGGTTGAGCAACGGCTACTGCGTGAGAACCCCGCCAAGGAGGTTCCAGACGTTCCATCGACGCCCCAGCATCAGGACGACCCACCCCTCTCTGGCAAGCCGCAGCCGCGTCCCAGATAAGCGGGTATCTGCCAGGAGTGGCAAAGGCAGGGGGCGGGTTGTCCCCTCTGGCAGGGCTCTCTGGTTCACTCACGAACCCTCCGAGGGCATCTGCCCCAATCCGGCTGCCCAGGCCGCACGCATCGCTTCGGCCCGGTCGGCCACCTGCAGCTTGCTCAAGATGTTGGAGACGTGATTGCGCACCGTCTTGGGGCTGAGGACCAGCGACGAGGCAATCTCCGCGTTGGACTTGTCAGCGCGCCGGTTTAGCGTGTCAGTTCCGTCACGAACTGTTGGAACACATGCGCATGATGATCGATATTGTCCTGGGTATGCTGTACGGAGATCGTCCACTGATCGTCGAAGCCAGGGGGGAAGAGGATGCCGCGATTGGCCAGGAAGAGCCAGTAGGCGAAGGAGAGGTCCATGTCGATATCCCACCAGGCGCGATAGTTGCGGGCGCGTTCGTGGCGGAACATGGCGCAGCCTTTGGCGCCAACCTGTGCGACATGCATCGGCATATCGAACTCTTCGATGATCCCCACATACGCGGCGGCCAGTTGCTTCGATAGCCCGTTCGCGTTCGCGTGCGCCTCAGGCGTGAGCACTTGCGTCAGCGTCACTATGCCGGCGCGCATGGACATGGGATTGCCGTTGAAGGTACCCAGGTGCAGCACGTCGCTGTGATTGATATGGCTCATGATATCTCTGCGCCCACCAAATACGCCGATGGGCATACCGCCGCCAATCGACTTGGCCAGGCAGATCAGGTCAGGCTCCAGCGGGTACAGCTCGGTGACGCCGCCGGGCGCAACAGTCACGCCCGTCTTCACTTCGTCGAAGATCAGCAAAACATCATGGCGGCGCGTGATCTCGCGCATGTTCTTGAGATAGCCTTCGTCTGGCAGCATGATGCCCACGTTCATCAGGATGGCTTCCATAATGACTGCCGCTACCTCACCCTTG
This sequence comes from Ktedonobacteraceae bacterium, assembly GCA_039937055.1. Lineage (GTDB taxonomy): Bacteria > Chloroflexota > Ktedonobacteria > Ktedonobacterales > Ktedonobacteraceae > JALYTT01. The sequence continues at coordinate 3,246 of JBDTHH010000537.1, forward strand.
TGCTCGCTCAGGATACGCTCCAGGGCTTCGGGATCGTTATAGGGCGCGATCACTGTGTTCTGCCTGGCATCCACCGGGATACCTTTCGAGGCGGGAACCGTATGTGGGCGATCCGCTGGCCCGGCAACCTCAGCAGCGGGTTTGGTGCTCATCAGGACCGTATCATGGTGCCCGTGGTAGGAGCCTTCGATCTTCACGATCTTGTCGCGACCGGTGTGCGCGCGTGCTAACCTGAGCGCATCCATGGTGGCTTCGGTGCCTGAATTACAGAAGCGTACCTGTTCCAGTGGCGCGAACCTGCGCACCAGTTCCTCGGCCAGAAATACGGTATCGGGGCAGGGCAGCGAGTAGAGATTGCCTTTACCAAGCTGGTCGCGCAGGGCCTCGACCAGCAACGGGTGCGCGTGTCCGACGAGCAGGCTGCCAAAGGCCAGGTGGAAGTCGGTGTATTGGTTGCCATCGTAGTCCCAGATCTGGCTGCCTTCCGCGTGGCTGATGAACAACGGATACGGGGGTACCGCCTGGAATGAACTGGACACGCCCAGCGGTAGGGTGGCCTTCGCGCGCTCGTGGATCTCTAGCGAGCGGGGCGTGCGCCGTCTGAACTCGGCCTCCTCGCGCGCTACAATCTCCTCTACACGTTTCGGATCAATGGTGACAGGTTCCCGAAGCATACAAGCTCCTTTCCTCATATGGGGCATAGGCAGAGCGCACATACCTGGTGTGTGCATCATAGAAAACTACGCCCTTGCTTGCTTCTCTATTGTACGCCACCAATGATGAAATTAGCAATTGTTCTGGGAAATTAGTACGATATTCGTTGATAGACGCCAATTTGATTATGTAATTCGCAAAAGGGACTTCAACATGCACAGGCTCCTTTGCTACACATACTGGCTGGTCAGAGATTCTTTGGCGTTGCGCAAATTGCGGGGAGTCCCTTCGAAGATGACGGTGCCGCCCTTATGGCCGCCTTCGGGTCCCATGTCGATGATCCAGTCGGCGTGGCGAATCACATCGAGATGGTGCTCAATCACGATCACCGTATTGCCGCTATCGGCCAGGCGATTCAGAATGGTGAGCAGCCGACCGATGTCTGAGAGGTGCAAGCCGGTGGTGGGCTCATCCATGACATAGACGCTGCCCTGCTTGTGCAGTTCGCTGGCCAGTTTGATGCGCTGGCACTCGCCACCAGAGAGGGTGCTCAGGGGCTGGCCAAGGGTCAGGTAGTCCAGACCCACCTCGCTCAACGCCAGTAGCTTGGGCTGCACTTCTTTGATCTTCACAAATGCCAGGGCCTGCTGCACGGTCATTGCCAAGACGTCGGCGATGGATTTCCCGTTCCAGGTGTAGGCCAGGACCTC
>JBDTHH010000538.1:0-3837 GCA_039937055.1 Ktedonobacteraceae bacterium
CCACGATGTAGGTGAAGCCATCGGCATCGACGTGCCCGATGTCGCCTGTGTAGAGCCAGCCGTCTCGTAACGCCTGCGCGGTCTCTTCGGGAGCTTTCCAGTAGCCCTGCATGATCTGGGGGCCGCGAATGATGATCTCGCCATCCTCGCCGACCGGCAGCTCGCGCTCGCCCGTCTCGATATCGACGATCTTTTGCTCGGTGTTGTGGACTGGCAGGCCCACGCTATCCAGGCGCACCAGGTCGGGGTCGCCTGGTTGCGCGTGCGTCAGGGGCGAGGCCTCGGTCATGCCGTAGCCCTGCACAACTCTGAGGCCTGACTTGTCCTCCAGGGCGCGCGCCGGTGCCAGGGGCAGGGGCGCCGCGCCTGAGAAGACATACTTGACGCTCTTCAGCTTGCTCACATCGATGGGTACATTGGCCAGGGCCAGTACGATAGGTGGTACCGCAAAGTAGTAGGTCACCTGATACTTCTCGCACAGCTCCAGCGATTGCAGCAGGTCGAAGCGCTCCATAATCACCTGGGTGGCGCCGCAGGCCAGGAACGAACCGGTGAGCATGACGCCGTAGATATGATAGAAAGGCAGGAAGAGCAGCGCCACATCTGTGACGTTTGTGCGCAGGGCCGTGGTGAATTGCAAGTTGTTGCTGGTCAGGTTGCGATGGGTGAGCATGGTGCCCTTGGGGAAGCCGGTGGTGCCGGACGAGTAGGGCAGGGCCAGCAGGTCAGCGCCGCTGATCTTCACAGACTCCGGTCGCTTCGGTGACGACTCGCGCAGCAGTTTCGCGAAGGGGATAGCATTGGGCACACCCTCCGGTACCTGTGTGCCGGTCACGATAATGTGCTTGAGGTTGGGCATGGGCTTCTGGCGCAGCACCTCCAGCAGCAGGTCCACCAGTCCACGCTCAACCAGGATCGCGCTCGCTTCGCAGTTCTCAAGCTGGTAGGCCACCTCGCGCGCCTTATACGCCGGGTTCATCGGGCTTGAAACGATACCCATAGTAGCGGCCGCGATAAAGGTGATGGGGTATTCAGGGCGGTTGGGGGTGAACAGACAGATACGGTCGCCCTTCCGCAGTCCCAGGCTATGCAGGCCGTTGGCGATACAGTTCACCATCGAGACCACTTCGCGGTACGACAAGATGAGGTCGTGATACACAATCGCCGGGCGGTCAGCATTGCGCTCAGCCGCCATGCGCAGCAGGTGGTCATAGGGAACATCGGGAAACTCTACCGGGGGTCGAAACAATTCAGGAGCAAACATTTTTCCAGGCATGCCTAAATGTCCTTTCCGCCTAAGTCTGGATTATTCAGCAGACTATCCAGGGTAATGTGACAGGTGGACCTCGTTTCGTAGTTGGGTGTAGCATACTCCAGTTGCGTCAAGCGGTCAAGGGAAAATTTCCATGGAGAGAGAATTACTGCTCATTTTCCTACGCTCTTTGCTGATTTCTTGGACCATCCACTAACTTCAACGTCCGCCCCTTGCTCAAATCGTACAATGGTAATCCCGTCTTCGCAACGATCAGTTCGCTAAGTGCGCGCATCTGCGCGCTATGTTCCTCGAAAGGCAGGGCTGGCCGCGTGATAAAATCCAGAGGATTTTTGCGCCGCATCCAGGTCCAGTACACCACCTGGCTGGCGCTGGATAGCTCATAGATCATGGCCGGGCTGTCGTTCCAGGGACCTGGCTCAGGATGACAAGCGAAAAGACGCGCTTCATGCCAGAACATGAAGATGTAGGTCGCGCTATTAGGAGTTCGGAACTGCAGACCTTCCTGGCTCACTTCGATTGGCCAGCGAATCCGAATGATAAGCACACCGCCCAGTGTGAACAACCCTCCCACGAGCACAGCTATCAGCAGCGACCAGAAAAAAGAGATGTGTAAGAGTAGCATAAGAGATAGATTGATATATAAAGTCATGGAAAATACGAAAACTAGTAAATAACCCAGGAAGACGCGGCATTCAATAACTTGATTCACTCTGATGGTCACAGGGATTGGCAATCCCTCAGCATTTGACTGGGGCTGTTCATCTGCAAGCAAACGCTTATCTCCCAGGGTAGCGGCAAAATGCCAGGGTTCGATACGATTCCAATAGTGTATTTGTAGAGACATGAAACCAGTGTTAAAAAGAAATATAAGTATAAGAAAGAGAAGAGACCAGGGAAATGGACCTGGCTCGGACGTAACGATTTCATTAATAATGAAGAATATTATGAGTATAAAAAAGAGCACAAAAAATAAAGCAGTCATCAGCAAGAAGCCTGCTTGTACAAAGTGCATCATTGCTAAGCGCGGGTTGGCATAGATCAAATCGTGAGGCGGTTTGGGCGCGGCAAACAGGCGCGTAAAAAGAGACATGGCGAACTTTCTCCTCTAGAAGATAGATGTAGTATACATGTTCATCAATGCATATGTAAAGAGGATGATCTTGTAGGGATAATGAGTGTTATTTGACTGAATCCGCCAAAAAGAGAGATATAGGTCAGAAGAAGAAAATGGTGAAGATATGGAACTCCATCACCGAAAAGTGATGGAGTTCCATTTTCAGCTTCGCTCAACTATCGACCCCCCCCGGTATGGCAGTGGTATCACCTCGGACGACACTCCACGGCAAAGCGGCCAGACGGGATCCGCCCGGTGGCCTGGACCTCAAGCCCAGCCTGGGCGGCTAGCTCTCGAAACTCGGAGGGCGTGCGGTCCTTGCCTCCGAGCAAGACCATCTCCGGCGAGAGAGAGGGCGTGCGGTCGTCTGGGGACACTCCGCCCAGGATCACCAGACGACCGCCGGGACGTGCTGCCTCAGCACAGCGACTCAAGATCAGCCTGGCTTCACGGTCGGGCCAGTCGTTAAGAATGGACTTCAGGATATAGAGATCCGCCCCAACTGGCAGCGGGTCGAAGAAGCTCTGCCCGACCGTTCGCACACGTTCACTCACGCCAGCAGCCAGGAAGATCGGGCCTGCACGGGCCACGGTTCTGGGGAGATCGACCAGTATGCCCTGGATCTCGGGTCGTGTTCGCAGAATCTCCGCGAGCAATGCTCCCGTCCCACCGCCGACATCTACCACCGTCTTGACCCTCTCCCAGCCTCCCGTGACGAGCACCTCCGGGTCGGGCGTGCCATGACCTGACGGCCCTATCATCGCGTCAAAGCTTGCTGCGATGTCGGGATGCGCTTCCAGGTCCTCCCAGAAAGGCAGGCCGAAAATCTCATGGTAGGCAGAAGCGCCTGTTCGGACAGCGCTGAGAAGGCTCCCCCACGCATAGGCCATGCGACCGCCGATCCCAGTAAGATCGAGGCCGAGGTGCAACGCTGGGTCGAGCAATCCTCGAGCGGCATCATTGAGCACGAAGCGACCGGATGCTGGTTCCTCAAAGACGCCTTTGCCCACCACATGCCGGAGCACCCTTTGCAGGAAGTCGGGATCGCACCCCGCCTCCTGGGCAAGCGTGGTGATGTCAGTGGTACCGGCGGCGAGTCTCTCGGCGATGCGTAAGGTCGCCACCACATGGATGCACCAGGGCGTGCAGAGATTGCTCAGCGCGCTGAGATTGGCACCAGCCTCTGGAGTCTTGTCACCTGTCATCTCTTTTCCTCCTCATTGGTTTCTTGATGGTTCCCAGCTCCTACATAGCTTGTTCCTCCATGCACGTTATATTTTGCCCTTATCGCCTCGCGTTCCACAGCGTCGTGCGCGCGTCCCGGCTCGACATGTGGCCGGTCTCGATCAGCGTGCGGCGATGGAGAGCCTTTTTATAGAGACAGGATTATCCTGCATCCCGTTGTCCCCTTCTCTCTCGTTGTCGCTGGTTGTGCCAGGCTTGCGCC
>JBDTHH010000539.1:0-3826 GCA_039937055.1 Ktedonobacteraceae bacterium
CCGCCCTGCGGGCGGACTGGCGAGGCAAGCCACGCCCTACGGATTCGCCCGCTTTCCGCTTATTTCTGTCTTAAGTTCACGCCTATGTGGCTTGCCTCGCCCGCTGGGAAGCTATGCATATGGTTGACCTGCACGGGCGAGGCAAGCCATCGCCCCTACGCGGAAGAGGTTAGAGGACAACAATGTGAAATACATTCGTGATAGCAAATTTATGGATTTAGAAGGCAGCGCATCCACCGGGGAATAAAGTGTCAGAACGTGTTGTTTTTAGTTAGAGGGACATCACATATCGCTGTGCTAATTTGGTGAGAACGCGATTTCACCGGCAGCGCTAGGTCTATTGGTGTCGCCATCGGAGTATAACAGATTGAAACTTTACGTAGGCAGACTGCCCTACCAAACAACCGACCAGGACCTTTCTGATCTTTTTGGACAGTACGGGCAGGTCTTGTCAGCTACCGTGATTGTTGATCGTGAGACGGGACGAAGCAAGGGATTTGGCTTTGTCGAGATGAACGATCAAGAAGCGCAGGCAGCCATGAGCCAACTCAACAATTCTACCCTGGAGGGTCGCACCATCATTGTGAATGAGGCACAGGATCGCCGAGAGCCGCGTAGTGGTGGTGGTGGCGGTGGCGGTGGCAACTTCCAGCGCAGAGACCGTCGTCCGGGCGGCGGTGGCAGTAGCGACAGGCGCTACTAACACAAAGCATGCTGCGTGATATGTAGCGGAGCATAGGTAAGGGGTGCAGAACACTATCTGCACCCCTTACCTACGCTCGCTCTTCGCATGCACACGGATGCGGCAAGCCGAATCCCTACGCGGGTGGGGGCATCGCCCTGATACCCGTGCCATGAACCTTGACAGTGGTACTATGCCGCCAACTCAGTTCTTCGCGCCAGCAGCTTGGCGAGGCGCTCTTCCTGGGCAGCCAGTCTCTCGCGTTCTTTGGCGACGACCTCCGGCTTAGCTTTGGCGACAAACGCTTCGTTCGCCAGCTTGGCCTGCATGCGCGCAATCTCCTGTCGCGCCTGGCCAATCTCCTTGTCGAGCCGGCCCAGTTCTTTGGCAATATCGATCATGCCGGCCAGCGGAAGGTAAATTTCCACCGGACCTGCCAGCAGGCTCATGGCCTGCTCCGGTTTCTGGGCGAGGTCGTGGTGCAACTGCGGCTTCTCGGTGCGCGCCAGAAACTCGATGAGTGAGGCCTGCTGCTCAAGCATGGGCGTCTGGCTGCCAGCGGCCAGCAGGACCGGGATACGGTGTACTGGCTCAACCTCCATCTGGTTACGCGCGTCGCGGATGCGGACGATCACCTCTTGCAGCAGACCGAACTCCTGCTCCGCCGCCTCGTTGATCCAGCGTGGCTGGCTCGTGGGCCAGGGCGCGATGATCAGCGCGGATGCCGGCCAGCGCGCCTCATCGGGTACAACCGAGCGGTAGAGATGCTGCCAGACCTCCTCGGTAAGGAAGGGCATAAACGGGTGCAGCAGGCGCAGAGTCTGATCAAGCACCGCGCGCAGGATGCCGGCCGTGGTGAGACGCGTGATGCCATCGCCCTGCATCTGCACTTTAGCGATCTCCACATACCAATCGCAGTAGTCGGACCAGAAGAACTCGTTGATGCGCCGCCCGGCATCGCCGAGTTGGTAGTCATCCAGCAGATGGGTCACCTCGTCGATGAGCCGCGCCAGCCGGCTGAGTATCCAGCGATCCGCCAGCGTGCGTGGCTCCAACACACGCGGCGGGGGCACACCGCCGGGGATCTCAGCAGTGGTCATTAGCACGAAGCGCGAGGCGTTCCAGATCTTGTTGGCGAAGTTGCGATTGCCCACGATGCGCTCCGGCACCAGCTTCATATCGTTGCCAGGTGTGCTGCTGGTCGCCAGCGTGAAGCGCAGGGCGTCGGTCCCGTACTGGTCCATTACGTCGAGCGGGTCGATGACGTTGTTCTTGGACTTGCTCATCTTCTCGCCTTTGGCATCGCGCACCAGGCCGTGCAGGTAGATGGTATGGAACGGGGGCGTACCCAGGAAGTGGATACCCGCCATGACCATGCGCGCCACCCAGAAGAAGATGATATCGTAGCCGGTCTCCAGCACCGCGGTCGGATAGTAGCGACGCAGGTCCGGGGTGGTATCGGGCCAGCCCAGCGTGCTGAACGGCCACAGCCACGAACTGAACCAGGTATCGAGCACGTCCTCGTCCTGGCGGATAGCCTCGCTCTCGCAATGCGGGCAGGTCGTTACATCCGTGCGACTGACGGTCATCTCGCCACAGTTGTCGCAGTACCAGACGGGGATACGATGGCCCCACCAGAGCTGGCGCGAGATACACCAGTCGTGGATGTTTTCCAGCCAGTCAGTATAGACCTTATTGAAGCGCTCCGGCACAATCCTCACCTGATCGTGCTTCACGGCCCCCAGCGCGGGCGTGGCCAGCGGCATCATCTTCACGAACCACTGCTTCGAGATCAACGGCTCCACGACGGCATTGCAGCGCTGGCAATGGCCCAGCGGCACCAGGTAGTCCTCAATCTTGACAATCAAACCAAGCTGTTGCAACTCTGCCACGATGTTTTTGCGCGCCTCATAGCGGTCCTGCCCGGCATAGGGACCGGCTTCGGCGGTCATCTTCGCATCGAAGCCGATCACCTGGACGCGCGGAAGATTATGCCGTACACCGATCTCAAAGTCCACTGGATCATGGGCCGGCGTCACTTTGACCGCCCCCGTCCCAAAGTTCGCCTCCACGGCCTCGTCCGCCACAATCGGGATCTCGCGTCCGATGATCGGCAGGAGCACCACACGTCCCACGAGATGGGTGTAGCGCGCATCTCTGGGGTTGACAGCGACGGCGGTATCGCCCAGGATCGTTTCTGGCCGCGTGGTGGCAACGCTGATATACTCGGTCGCTTCCTGGGAGCCGGCCTCTGGCTTGAGAGGATAGCGCACATAGGTCAGGGTACTCTGGGTATCCTCGCGCTCAACCTCCAGGTCGGAGAGGGCGCTCATGTCGTGTGGACACCAGTTGATAATGCGCTCGCCGCGATAGACCAGCCCCTCGTCATACAGGCGCACAAAGACCTCGCGCACAGCCCTGGAGAGACCCTCGTCCAGCGTAAAGCGCTCGCGCGACCAGTCGCAGGAGGCGCCGAGGCGGCGATGCTGGTCCTGGATGCGGCTCTTGTACTGGCCTACCCACTGCCAGACACGCTCTAAGAAGGCCTCACGCCCGAGCGTATGCCGGTCAGTACCCTCCTGGGTCAGCAAGCGCTCGACAACGACCTGGGTAGCGATGCCGGCATGATCTTCGCCCGGCACCCAGAGTGTCTCGACGCCGGCCATGCGGTGATAGCGAATAAGGATATCCTCGACGGTGGCGGTAATCGCGTGTCCGAGGTGCAGCGCGCCGGTGACGTTGGGCGGCGGCATGCTCATCACAAAGGGCGGGCGATCTGGGTTCGGTCGAGGCTTAAAGTAGCCGCCCTCTTCCCAGAAGCGGTACCACTTGCTCTCTACCGTCTGCGGCTCATAGGCTTTAGGCAAGGACACAGCCTCGTGTTTCTCTACATTCTGTTGCATCTGATCCTACTCAATCTTCCTTAGCCCGGAATCTCACATGCCAAACAAAGAACCCTTCCCGTTCGCCAGGGACGAGAAGGGTCTAATGGCTATGCGGTTGTATCGCGTCGTTGTCTCTAGTCTAGCGAGTAGAGCGCTACTTGTCAAGATTTCAGGGTGCGCCTCATCCGCGTAGGGACCGGGCGCGGGCCAGCGGCGCCCCTACACGGATGCCACATTTCGTGTAGGGGCGCCGCTGGCC
>JBDTHH010000540.1:0-8432 GCA_039937055.1 Ktedonobacteraceae bacterium
GGTTTCATTTGCGCTAAATAATGACTCCTGGCCTCCTCGAAATAGATAAAATACACAGTGTTATTCACGTGCGCCAGCGGGTCCAGATCCCGGAAGCGGATCTGGACAGGATACCAGCAGGGGAAGAAATCACTTCCAGACATACTATCAATTCACCTTTCGCAATCATCATATAGTGCTTATTAGTAGCAGGCATCTTCCTGATCTTAGAGCAACACATCCTCACCAACGTTAAGCGAGCGCGGAGTAATGCCCTGGTCAAACACCTTGACGGTCTGCTCGCCCATCACGCGCCAGAGGGCAGGAGCGGAAGGCTCGCCACCCGCAGGAGCCTCGATGCGCACGAGCGCGGTATTCTCGTCGATGCCGACCGCGATATGCCCGGCAGGGAGGCCGGAGAGCAGTTCTTCAAAGACTGCTCGGTCGATGAAGGCGGCCATACGATCGAAGTGGGGCAGCACGACGAGGCGCGGTACCACACCGAGCGCCGGGGCCCAGCCAGGCAGATCGCCTTGCAACATCCGGCGCAGCGCAATGGTATACCCGCTGAGGGCCATGGCGCCGGCGCTGCACCCGGCGAGGACCGCGCCGCGAGCATAGGCGGCGGCAATGATTTCCCAGGCGGGCGAGCCGCGCAGCGTATTGATGAGATGCTGGGGATCGCCGCCCGAAAAGTAATAGAGGTCTGCGTCATGCAATAAGGCCAACTGCTCAGGGTCGCCGGCGCTGGCACGGTCGATAATCGCCGTTTCGCGTATCTCGCGCACGCCCAATCCCTGAAAATGCTCTCGGCCCAGATTATTCCAGTAGATCATCCCCTGCTCTTCGAGACCGCTGGCGGTGGGCAGCAACACGACGCGCGCGCTGTTCACGGCGCCGAGCGTCTCCAGGAGATAGCTGTCGGTCGACGTCATGATGTCGAGGTATTCTCCTGATCCGAGCAGGGCAATGGCTCCTGGCGTGGGACGCGTGGCATTATAGGACATGTAGTAGACCTCTATTCTTTCGTATGTTGCTAACTACTAGCGCAGGTTGACCCATACCGTCTTGGTCTGGGTATAGGCCTCCAGGACGGCGTGGCCCATTTCGCGACCATAGCCGCTCTGTTTATAGCCGCCAAAGGGGGCGGCCGCGTCGAACTGATTGTAGGTATTGACCCAGATCACGCCAGCTTTGAGGGCCGCGGCCATGCGGTGGGCCTTCTTCACATCGTTGGTCCAGACCCCTGCTGCCAGGCCATAGATCGACTTGTTGGCACGCGCGGCGACCTCTTCTACGTCCTCGAATGGCAGCGCCGCCACCACCGGACCGAAGATCTCCTCGCGTGCGATCGTCATCTCATCACTGACCTTATCAAAGACGGTGGGCTGCATAAAGTACCCCGCCGCCAGGTCAGCTCCGGCGCGGTTGCCGCCTGTCGTGACAGTGGCGCCTTCGCGCTTGCCGGTCTCGATATAGCCGGTGACGCGCTCCAGTTGCTCCTGCGAGACCAGCGGCCCCAGATCGGTTGTCGGATCGATGCCAGGCCCCATCTTCATCTTGCCAGCAAAATCGCTCATGCCACTCAAAACCTGGTCGTAGATCGATTTGTGGACGAAGAGGCGACTGCCGGCCGTGCAGACCTGGCCCTGATTAAAGAAGATGGCATTCAACGCGCCCCGCACGGCGAACTTCAAGTCGGCATCGGGGAAGATGATATTCGGCGATTTGCCACCCAGTTCCAGGGTCACGCGCTTCAGGTTGCCGATGCTGGCCTCCAGGATCTTCTTGCCTACCTCGGTCGAGCCGGTGAAGGCGATTTTGTCGACCCCCATATGCGCGGCTAGCGCGGCCCCCGCCGTCTCGCCATACCCCGGCACGATGTTCACTACCCCGTCAGGGAAACCGGCCTCGCAGGCGAGTTCGCCCAGGCGTAGCGCGGTCAGTGGGGTCTGTTCAGCGGGTTTGAGGATCGCAGTATTGCCGCAGGCCAGAGCGGGAGCCAGCTTCCAGGCCGCCATCTGCAACGGGAAGTTCCAGGGTATGATCTGGCCCACCACGCCCAGAGGCTCGCGCAACGTATATGTGAGCATGTTGGGGATCGAGACCGGAATGGTATCGCCCTCAAGCTTGGTGGCCCAGCCGGCGAAATAGCGGAAATGATCGGCGGTGGCCGCGATATCGACGGCTTTAGAGTACTTAATGGGTTTGCCGTTGTCCAGCGTCTCCAGCTCGGCCAGTTCGTCGGCATGCGCCTCGATCAGGTCTGCCAGCTTCCAGAGCAGGCGCCCACGCTGCGAAGGCGTGAGCTTAGGCCAGGGGCCGCTCTCGAAGGCCTTGCGCGCAGCGACAACTGCACGGTTCACATCTTCGGCGTCCCCCTCCGCCACTCTGGCCAGCACCTCGCCAGTCGCGGGATTGATGGTCTCAAAGGTCTTGCCACTGGCCGACTCTACCCACTGCCCCCCGATCAGCATCTTCACTGGCTGCTGCTGCAAGAAGGCGCTCTGCGCGGTCTGCGTCGCGTTTGTGGTCATCTCTCTCTCCTGAAGTCCTTTCGTTGCTAGCAAAAATAGCACAAGGACGTGCCAGCACGCCCTTTACGTATGCTCTACAGTGTAGCCGATATCGTCGAGTTCTTCCTCGATCTTTGCCAGCGTGACCTGTTGTGGATCATAGGCAAGCTGCACCGTCTTCGCGGGAATATTTACCTTGACCTCGCGCACTCCCGCCAGTTTCCCCAGGTCGCTCTCTATCGCGCGCTGACAATGCTCACATGAGATGTCAGGCGCGACAAGCGTGATTGTTTCCATATGTATATCCTCCTTCTGCGCTCCCCTGGGCGCTCAGCTAGCGATTACCGGCCAACGTATAGAGTTGGATCAGTTCCTGGATAACCGCCTCTTCACGCCCATTCTTAATCCCTTCGGGGACGCAGGTATGCAGGTGACTCTCCAGAATGATAGCCTCCAGTTTCTCCAATGCCTTCCGTACCGCGTATGTCTGGCGCAGGAGATCCACGCAATATTTATCCTCCTCCACCATCTTACGGATGCCTGCCACATGCCCCTCGATATACGAGAGTCGCTTCAACACATCCTTGCGACAGTCTTCCTGCATCCTTTTCTTCCTTTCTATGATAACATAAACTCTGGCGCTTCTCGCCACGTTGGCAGAAGCTCTCTCACTATACCATACCCCCTGGGGAGGGGACAAATTTTTGTGGGGTCGCCTACAACCCTTATGCGTTCCTCAGCGTAGATACAGGGAAAGAAAAAAACTGAGTCAATTGGACAAAAGCAGCTATGTCATCTCAGAGAGCAAAAGATCAGTACTTCACCGGCGAGCGTGACCTGGGACAATTGAAGCATGTGTACCGGGGCGAGCCTGCTTTGCCACTCCTGGGGGTGGTTTTCACGGCCGTCTGGCTGGTGATACTTGCGGTCATGGGCTATCGGACGCTTGACGCGCTTCTGCATCCGGCGACTTCCATGTTGCCATTTCCGCTCTGGGCTATGGGGGTCTTGCTGTGTGCGGGTATCCTGCTGCTGCTGGTTTCTGCTCGGTGGACTGGCAAAGTCTATCACAATCGTACCTGGCGCATTCTTTTGTATGAGCAGGGGATAGTCGAGGAGAAACGCTCCGGTTCGCACCTGATACCTATGAGTGATGTCAGGTATCTCAGACATAGCGTGCCTTATACCTATAATACGTCTTATACAGATCACTACAGCATTGAGGGCTGGGATGGGCAAACTATCACCTTCACCGCGAGTATAGGCGACCATAGCCAGCTTTTTGAGCATATTACCCGCCAGGTCACGCCTTCGCTGCTCGCCCAGGCAAGAGCAAGCTATCAGGCCGGCCAGGATGTACTTTTCGACGCGCTGGCGGTGAATACAGCCGGTATCAAGATCACGCGCACAAACCAGAGAGTCCCGTGGCACGAGGTCATGGCCGTTCAGGTTCAGTCGACAGGCAAAGTGCTTATCAAACGCAAAGGTGCCAGCTTTGCCTGGTTTCATGACTTCATCCCGAACGCAGAAGTGTTTCGCAGCCTGGCACAGGAGCTGCTTACCGAGTGATGCCCGCTTAACCTGAAGGTTGGCTAAACAAATCTCACAATAGCCCCCTGATAGCCCCTTTTTCCCCCCTTTCCCCACTTGTCATGAGAAGAGATTCTGGTTATTATTTGTAGTAAACATATCAAAGTACTTCTTGCTGACTAAAAACCTATAGATGGCATCTATCAGAAGGAGGGAAACAGCATGACCGATGGCGTCATCGAAGTTCATCCAACGCAGATGCATGGCGCATCGCCAGTTGCGAAAAACGCATCCACAGATACTTCAAACCTCAGCCAGACCGTCGACACGTCGATTGCGGACCTGGCGAATGCCCTGGTGGCCGTAGATATTCTGAGTGGGGTTGCCGGATCAATCGAGCATTTTAGTCAGGGCTTGCTCAGTACCCTGGCGTGTTTTGCCACCGGCCTGACTGTCATTGGCACAGGTCTGGAGATCGCAGCGCAGGCATTTGAGACCCTGGATAGCGCGCTGGCTGCAACGTTTAAGCAAATAGAGTCTCAGCTATCCTACTACACCGGTTTTGAGACGCATGCGACCATGCCCGCCGCCCATGTCCCCCCTTCGGGAGGGTATACCCTTTCAGTCACACACCTCTCCTTGCATATTACTCAGCATACCAGCCTCTGGGGCAGCTTTACGCACAGTCTTTCGAGCGCGTGGGATGCTACCGGCGGCCAGGTAGTACATTTTGTAGCCCAGCATGGCCAGGCATTCGCAATAGGCGCCGGTGTTGTGGTAATCGTAGGCGTAGGCATTCTGCTGACACCCGTCACGCTGGGTGGATCAGATGCGGGTGCTGGCGTAGCGGCTGCGGCTTTACTGGCGGCTGCCTGATCAGACGCAGCCTGCTACCAGGTGCCAGGAGAGTGTGTATCAAGTTACGTTGTGATGCGTCTCAATACGTTGCTGTACCATATATCCACGGGAGGGTATAAGATGTCATCAGGCCCGAATATCACCATTCCAAATGTAGATCCTGCTATTATACAGAAACTTCAGAACGCCGTGAACGCCCTCGATACCACGGCGGGTACATTGAAAACGGCCGGCAATGGCATACATTCTACGGCGCAATCGGTGAGCAATGCTGTCTCCTCCATTGTATCGGCTTCCCATGGGCAGGAGATACAGGCCCTGGCTACTATCTGGGGTGGCACAAACAAAGATGGATCAAAAGCCCACGACGCTTTGACAGGCACGATTGGTCAGCTCAACTCTTTAAGTAGCACGATCAACGAATATTTGCCGGCTATCCAGACTGGCATGGCGGCCATTCAGACAGCTCAAGCCGATCAACAAAAATCAACCACGGTAGATCCAAAGGTGGTCTCTCAGCTCCAGGGCCAGATCAACGGGTTGGTGACAGCCCTGGCCGCTATCACCATCGCCTCAAGCTCGATCAGCAAGGGCATTGATGGCATCAGTATTGGTGGTGTATGCAGCACCGGTATTCAACCAGGAGATCCTCAACCTAAATTTGATAAACAGTCACTCACAAAAGATATTAAAGGTGGCGACCCCGCGGGCACGGATGAGGGTCCGACCTCCAATACAGGGAACGGCGACACTGGTGGCGGCGGCGATAATGGCGGCGGCGGTAACAATGGTGGCGGCGGCGATAATGGCGGCGGTGATAATGGTGGCGGCGGCGATAATGGCGGCGGCGGCGATAATGGTGGCGGCGGCGATAATGGTGGGGGAGGAAAGGGATGGCGCGATCCAAAGGCGCCCTGGCGGTCAAAATTTATTACCAAGCTGCTTGTCGGTTATGGCATTGGCACGGCCAATAACATCCTGAGTTCACTTATAGCCGGTCACTGGCTCTGGGGTCCATTCGCAACCGGAGGCCTGGCCTCTACCATTGCCGGCTATGCCCTTGATTCCTTGCCGTTTCCCGAAAACGCCATAGCACAAACGCTTATTGGACAGACGGTCAACATCGCCTCTTACAAATTTTTGCCAGGGTCAGGATCTTCATCCCCGCCGAAAAACACGCCGGCCGATATAAAGGCAGAAACGCTGCCCAATGGCGCAAAACAAGTCACGCAAAAATTGCCCAATGGCACAACAGAGGTAACGATAACGGAGCAAGACGGTACATCGTTGACGACCATAGCATCGGGGAGCAACACAACAGAGATGTTGAAGAAAACTGATGGGACGGTGGAGATAGTCCAAATAACGAACAAGGGCACAACTGTGACCGTTATAGATACAACCGGGAAGACGACTACCACGCACCTGCCGCCTACGGTGAAGCCGCCAACATTGCTGCCGAACCCCGTGCCAACGGCTCATCCCTCACCAACGGCTCATCCCTCACCGGCGACTAATCCCTCACCGATGGTGACACCCGGTACGCCTTCTATCAAGCCAGTGCCGGTTCCGGTTCCCAGCCCTACTCCTTAACGAGATATGGACTATCTTCGTAGGGCATGGCTTGCCTCATAGGCGTACACGGAAGACAGGAACGAGCGGACATCGGGCGTCTCCATAGCGCGTGGCTTGCCTCGCTGTGCCTGTCACCACCAGGACGGCGAGGCAAGCCACGCGCTACGGAGACGCGAGGCGGCTCTCCTTTTCGGCTTCCGTGTACGCCTATGAGGCAAGCCACGCCTTCCGCTGCTCAGCTATCCAGAACCTGCTCGCGCAGCGCGCGGGCGCTTTCAGAGAGCGACGCGGCCTGCTCCGTCTCCCCACGTTCCACCGAGGCTACGGCCAAGTTCTCCAGGATGATGGAGATAGCCACGAGGTCTGGCGCCGGTCCCTGCGTGTAGCTGATCAGCGCACGCTGCAACAACGGTTCAGCGGCCTCGGGATCATGACGGGCCAGATAAAGCTCGGCCAGCTTCACCAGGGTGGCGGCGACATCAGGATGGTCCACACCCAGGACCTGCTCTCGTATGTTCAATGCGCGCTGTAACACAGATTCCGCCTGTTCAAACCGTTTTTGCTGGGTAGAAAGCATGGCTACCTGCTCCAGGCATGACAGCAGGTCGGCGTATTCCTGGCCGGGGGTGTGTTCATAAAATGCAAGCAGGCGCTCATATGCCTGCTCGGCCTGCCCCCATTTCTCCAGGGCCAGTTCAAGCAGCGCTATCTTCTGGACGATAGGCATGATGTCAGCGTGTTCTGTTCCCAATGCCCGTTCTTTCGCTGTCAGCAGGCGCTGTAGCACCTCCTCAGCTTCAGCAAGTTTTTCTTGTTGCAGATAGACGGCCGCCAGCTCTGCAAGACACTCCTGCACCCGGCTATCTTCCAGTCCCGGCGCCGTTTCATAGAGCGCGAGCGCGCGCTGGTAGTAGACTTCCGCTTGCTGGTATTTCTCTTCCTCAGCATAGAGCGCGGCCAATTCGCAGGAGGCAGTAGCTAGCAAAGGCTGTTCCCTGATGGATGCATATGTGCCGATTTTGAGCGCCTCCTGATAACAGGCCTGCGCCTCCCTGGTTTTCCCCTGGACTCTATAGATGCGCGCCAGGTCCAGTAGACTGCCGATGGCGGCGGGATCTGTCACTCCAAGCGCGCGCGCATGGACCAGGAGCGCGCGCTGTGACAGCGCTTCCGCCTCAGGATAGTTTTTCAACAGCGCATTTAGCGTGACCAGATTTTGGAGCACGATGCCTACTGTGGGATGCACGAAACCCAGCGTGCGTTCCCAGATGGCCAGCGCCCTTCTCAGGAGCATCTCCGCTTCCTGGATAAGCTGTCGCTCCCAGAGCAGGGAGGCGGCCCAACAGAACACATCCGCGATTGGCTCAGACGAGAAGGTCCATATCGAACTCAAGGCTGCCAGGCGCTGGATATGGACCGTTGTGCGCAGACGGACGGCAGGCGCGGCCTGTTCTAGCACTGGAAGCAGGTGATACAAGGCTCGTAATGCCTGCTCTACCAGGCTTTGCTGTTTAGGCAGCGGTTGGGCCTGGTACAACGTTTCTCGCACCATCGACGGCATGCTCAGCGTGCGAGTTGTTTCTTGAGCGGTCACCAGTCCGAAGGAGTGCAGGAGGACCAGCGCTTCATCCAGCAGCACAGGGTTGTGCGCGACCTCTTGCAGCTCGGGGACCAGTTCGGCTGCTCCCTGGCTAAAGAGGTCTTGAGGGATAGCCGTGTGCGCGAGAACGGTACACAACCAGAGGAGTTCGGCGGCAAGGGGGTGTGCCCGCTTCAAATAGATAGCCGGGAGACTACAGGTAATCGCGATAGCATCGGTACAGCGATCCTTTGAGACCTTGAGCTGAACCAGGCGCGTGGCATAATCGCGATACATCGTGAGATACTCCTGTATACTGCCGCCGGTAGCCTTGATATACGCCGCGGCCAGGTGCAGCGCTATGGGCAACCCGGCCAGTTCGTGGGCCAGCGCCG